>BTQQ01000116.1:0-5581 GCA_036985955.1 Zetaproteobacteria bacterium
GATGTGGTTAGTGGGTGCGGGCTGGATGAAGCCATTGCTGGCGCTGACTGTGTAATCAATCTGGTAGGCCTGCTATTTGAGAAGGGACGTTACACCTTTGAGGCTGCGCATGTACACGGCACCGAGCATATTCTCGCCGCCTGTGACCGGGCAGGTGTTAAACAATACCTGCACATGAGTGCTCTGGGTGCGGATCCGGCTTCAGCCAGTGTCTATGCGCGTACCAAGAGCACAGCAGAAGAACGCGTGCGGCAATCCCACACGGAATGGACTATTTTCCGTCCATCCATCATCTATGGTGCGGGCGATGCTTTTTTCAATCGATTTAAGCAATTGACCACATCCATGCCGGTTCTGCCCTTGATTGAAGGAGATACGCGTTTCCAGCCGATCTGGGTGGGGGATGTAGCCCGTGCCTTTATGGCCTCTGTCGGCAATCGTCACGTGCAGGGAAAAATTTATGAGCTTGGCGGGCCTCGAACGTATAGCTTTCGTGAACTGCTCGAAATGATGTTGAGCCTGTTAAACCGGAAACGCCTGCTTATTCCCGTTCCCAAGCCTGCCGCCCGGCTTATGGCCCTGTTCATGCAATGGCTTCCCACGCCACCATTGACGCCGGATCAGTTCATCCTGTTACAACACGATAATGTGGTAAAAGGCATCGCATTTCCGAAAGAATTTGGTAGCCCGGCGGCACTGGAAGATATTCTTCCTGCTTACCTGACGGGCAATCGCACTATCCGGTTGCAACAGCGGCTGGACCGCGACCGCAAGCAATTCTGGCAATAGAAAGATAACTTCTCGTTGTCCCTTGAAGATATTTTCCTGATTGTCGCGGCCTATCTGCTTGGGGCCACTCCTTTCGGGCTGATCTTTGCACGCTGGCTGACAGGTAAAGATCCGCGTGAACATGGCAGCGGTAACATTGGCGCCACCAATGTTTCACGTACCGGTGGCAAAGCCGTTGGACTGTTGACACTGGCCGCCGATATTGGAAAGGGTGCATTGCCTGTAGCATGGGCCGTACATACAACCAGCGAAACCATCGTTGCGCTGGTTGCCGTTGCCGCCTTCCTGGGGCACATATTTCCCATCTATCTGGGTTTCAGGGGAGGCAAGGGCGTCGCCACCATGTTCGGCGTGTTATTGCCCTGGCAGCCCTGGATGGCGGTTATTGCGTTTGGCGTATGGTTACTGGCCCTGGGGGTGTGGCGTTATGTCGCGCTGGCATCCATTCTGGCCGGCTTTACCTTGCCGCTATCGGCATGGCTGCTGCATACTTCAACTGCCTGCATAGCTGCCGCCAGTTTGTTCTGCCTGCTGATGCTGGCACGTCATCACAGCAATATCCGCCGCATGATAGCAGGAAAAGAAGACAGGGTTGGGCAAAAACCGCAGGATACATAATTCATGGCTGCTGTTACAACAAGGTTGCGCTGTTTTTGAAAGTGTGCCATTGTTTGATAAATTAAAGGGTTAGGCTGGGAGCTTCATATGAAACTTCAATATAATTTAGCTATATTTCTGGCGTGGCTTCTGTGTGCACTTCCCATACAGATTCTCACACAGGCGCCCTCATTGGCATCTGCGGATGAATTGGCATTGCCGGATCAGGTAACGACTGCCGATATCAAGACCAACCTGCCCCAACCCTATATTGTCAAGAAGGGCGATACACTTTGGGATATCGCCAACTATTTCTTCAAGAACCCGAAAAAATGGCTGAATATATGGGAACGGAACCTCTACATCAGCAATCCGGACCTGATTTATCCGGGCAATGAAATCTGGTTTGACGTCAAAAAGAAGAAAACGGGGGGGTTAACCGCTGTACGGCCTCAGCCGGTGGTTCGCATCAAGCCGGTGGAGCGTCTGGAAGCCGCCATTGACCCCAGCCTGCTGATTACTGCATTAAAACGGCAGGATTTTATTTCGCCTGAAGAGGCTCAAGGTGTGGGATACATTCTCGATTCACCCGATGAACGCATCAATTATGGCGCCAATGACAACGTCTATATCAAGTTCAATTCCCCCGAGGACGAAGGCGCCGTATTTGATGTGTTCCGCACAGGCGACCCCATCCGTGATCCGAAAACGGGTAAGGTGACCGGCGTGCTGGTCAATCACCTCGGGCAAATTGAGGTGACATCACAATCGTCCGGCGTGGCCAAGGGGCGAATCATTCGCTCATTTGAAGAGCTTTCCCGAGGCGACCGCCTCAAACCGGCCCGTGATATTAATACACGCATTATTCCTGACTACCCTGCACGTGCAGTCAACGGCCATGTGCTGTATATTCGCAATGATGCAGCCGAAGCCGGCCAGCATCAGATTGTCGGCATCAGTCTGGGTTCAAAAGATGGCATGAAAGCCGGAACCGTGCTTTCCGTGCATAAGGTGGGGCGTATTATTAATGATACAATTAGCCACGAAGCTATCACGTTGCCACAGGAAAGGATTGGCGAATTAATGGTGCTGGTTCCGCAACAGGACGCATCCATTGCGCTGGTAACAAAATCCACGGGCCCCATCAACCTGGGAGACTCGGTCCGCAATCAGGCCAAACGTTAATCTTTCACTTTGACCGCAACAAGTAACGCGGCGACGGGTTGGCTGCGGCTTAGCTTGGTGCGTGGGGTCGGCCCCTGTATTGGCCGTCAGTTGGTGGGCGTTAGCGGTTCCATTGAGGCCGTCTGGAACAACAATCCGGCAAACTGGCAACATATCGACGGAATCGGGGACAAACTGATTCAGGCGCTTGAACGATCCGGCCCGGGTCAGGCATCGCGTATCCTCAAACAATGTAAAGTAGACAGCATTCATGTGGTTTGCCCGGATGATGAAACCTGGCCGGAAGCATTGAGCACCATGGACGATGCACCGCTGGTGTTATTTGTTAAGGGTGACCTGGTAACCCTGAGATATTCGAAATTACTGGCGGTAGTGGGTGCGCGCAAGGCCAGCCGGGAGGGGCGCATGCTGACCCGGCGCTGGTGTCGTTTTCTGTCCGGATGCGGTGTCGGCATTGTCAGCGGTATGGCTTACGGCATTGATGCCGCAGCGCATGGCGGAGCACTGGAAGGTGATGCACCGACCATTGCTGTACTGGGTTGCGGGCTGTCCGCACCCTTTAGCCCCGAGCAACAACGTCAGATTGAGGCGGTTACGGCGCAGGGATGCGTCATCAGTGAATTTTTACCGGAAACAGAGGCACGGCCCGAACATTTCCCCCGGCGCAACCGGATTATTGCTGGGCTAACCAAGGCTACGCTGGTGATGGAGGCCGATCTTCAATCCGGTTCCCTCATCACCGCCCGGCAGGCAATGGATTATGGGCGGGAGGTGATGGCTGTTCCGGGTTCTGTTCTGGCAGGCAGTCATGCAGGCTGCCATCATCTAATTCGTGACGGAGCGGCCCTGGTAGCATCCACGGAAGATATTCTTCGCCTCCTTGGATGGCATGCGGATTCAAGGCGGAAAAAGATTCCGCGCTACAAGCCTGCCAACGCATTGGAAGCAAAAATCATCAAGGCGCTGGAAGGCGAAATCATGCATATCGACGCGTTGACCGAACACTGCGGCTTGACCGTTCCGGAACTTTCCCCCATCTTGCTCGCCCTTGAGTTACTCGGTGTGGTGGAAAGCCTGCCCGGCAGCCGCTACGCCATGGGAGATGGATAACCCGTTTTCCCGCACTAAATTCACGCATACGTATTAAACACTATTGAAAGAGGTGCCCATTCATGAGTTCCGTTGTTGTCGTGGAGTCGCCGGCCAAGGCCAAGACCATCGAAAAATATCTGGGAAAGGGATATAAGGTATTGGCTTCCTATGGTCATGTGCGCGCGTTTCCCAAGAAGGATGGCTCGGTGGATCCTGAACAGGACTTTGCATTGCGCTACGAAGTCATTGCCGATAAGAAAAAACGGCTCGATGCCATTGAGAATGCACTGAAAAAGGCCGATACGTTGATTCTGGCCAGCGATCTGGACCGCGAAGGCGAAGCGATTGCCTGGCATGTCAGCGAGGAACTGAAACGGCGTGGCGCGTTGGAAGGAAAAACGGTTGAACGTATCACATTCCATGAGATTACGAAAAAAGCGATTGCGGAAGCCGTCGCACACCCGCGCAGTATTGATTATCAGCTGGTGGATGCGCAGCAGGCACGAAGCGCGCTGGATTATCTGGTCGGATTTACCCTTTCACCTCTGTTATGGCGAAAAATAAAAACAGGCCTGTCTGCCGGAAGAGTGCAATCGGTTGCCTTACGCCTGATTTGTGAACGCGAACAGGATATTCGTGCATTCGTGCCCAAAGAATACTGGGATGTAGAAGCAAACTGCACCGCATCACAGGGTAAATTTAAAGCCAGACTCTATGCCCTGGACGGTAACAAGCTGGGCAAGTTCGCACTGGCCGATGGCGTTACCGCCCGCGCCGCCGAGCGCAAGGTCAAAGCGGGCAGCTTCACCATTGCCAGTGTCAGTAAAAAGAAGAAACAGCAACATCCGTCCCCCCCGTTCATTACATCAACCCTGCAAATGGATGCCGCACGTAAACTGGGATTTACTGCCCGCAAAACCATGCAACTGGCACAAAAATTATACGAAGGTATTGACGTAGGTGGCGAACGCACCGGCCTGATTACCTATATGCGTACCGATTCGGTCTCGCTGGCCGAAGAATCCATTGCCGATATGCGCACACATATCGCGGAACATTTCGGTGCTGATTATATGCCGGGCAAGCCGCGCCGTTTCAGAACCAAAAGTAAGAATGCGCAGGAAGCGCATGAAGCAATTCGTCCCACATTGATTTCACGAACACCACAGGCGATGAAGAATGTGCTTGATACCGATGCCGCCCGATTGTATGAACTCATCTGGAAGCGCGCGCTGGCCTGCCAGATGGCGCCTGCCGTTCTGGATCAGGTCAGTGCGGATATCACATCGGATGATACCACCCTGCGCGCCACGGGTTCGACCATTGCCTTCGACGGCTTTCGCAAGTTGTATCTGGAAGGCCGTGATGAACCGGCCAAGGAAGAAGATACCGGCATGCTACCGCCTTTGAAGGAAGGCGAATCCGTACAGGTTGAAAAAGCCGAGGCCAAACAGCATTTCACCGAACCCAAACCGCGTTTCTCCGAAGCCAGTCTGGTCAAGGAGCTCGAAAGCCACGGCATTGGCCGGCCTTCCACTTATGCTTCGATTCTGAATGTATTGCGGACCCGAAATTATGTGGAAATGGATAAAAAACGTTTTATGCCCACCGATATTGGCGAAATCGTCAGCAAGTTCCTGACGAAATACTTTGCCGATATCGTGGAAACAGGATTCACGGCGGACATTGAGGATAAACTGGATGCCGTAGCACGCGGCGAGGCGGAATGGAAACCGTTGTTACGCAAATTCTGGGCACCGTTCAAGGAACGCGTGGATCATACCATGGAGAATGTAAAACGTTCCGATGTCACCCACGAAGAAACCGATCAGACCTGTCCCGAATGCGGCAAGCCCATGGCCATCAAACTGGGCCGTTACGGTAGATTCCTGGCCTGCACTGGTTATCCCGAATGCAA
>BTQQ01000117.1:0-5548 GCA_036985955.1 Zetaproteobacteria bacterium
GTGTTCGCCGGGTCTGCATGCAGTCTGGTGACTTTGGGGGTATGCCAGTCCGCCCTGCTCTCGGGGCTTGCATGATGTTCCAATTGGTTGGTGGGGCCGTTCGGAGTTCGTGTGTTCACCTTTGCCTCCCTTGCCCTTTTGATTCGGGCTCCTCGTGTATGGTGATTGTTATTTCGTTTTTGGTCGGGTGATTATGGCTTATTCGTCATTTGGTGTCAAAAATGCATTTCCGGTGGGTCGGGGGTGTTTGCATTCGCAACGTAGGTGGTTTGTTTGTATGGTGACCTGGCCAGTCCTGATGTTCATTGTGGCAACAAAGTTGACGTTCTCATCAGGGCCTGTGGCTCCGGAAACCAGGCCTCCCTCCGGGATGTTTTTAGGAATATGTCGTGGGCGCTTCACCTTTACAAACCTTGAGTATATCTTAATTTCCTTTTGTGGAAGACATTCCCGTATGGACTCAATTGCTGATTGCTTCACAGCTGAGTCAAACAGGCTTTCATTTTGATATTGTTTTGCTGTTGTCTGGATTTGGCTGATAGTTCGTAAACTTTGGATTTTTTATCCGGAAACCCCGTAAACTGTTGCCAGGGCTGTCTCTAATGCAGGTTCATCCGTGAACACCTGATGACTGGCAACGCCCCAGTTGATATTACCTTCCAGCAGCTTGATGCCGGAGACCGCGATGACAACATCCCAGCCGATTGTGAGAATATCGGGAAAGTGGTGATGCGCATCAACACAGAGCGCAACAGCCTGCTGCCAGAAAGGCAGCGTTTTCCCCTGTATATTGATCGTTTGCTTTGCCAATGCATGCGCCCGTTTGTCGAACAATTGCCCCGTCTTCATATCAAGTGCAAACAGGCACCAACCGTCCTCATCATCCTTGCGCGGGATTTCAAGCGTGGCGAACAGCGCGACTGCCTGCTGACCAATGATGCCGGTCACCAAACGAAGCGTCACCAACTCGGACGTGCCACAAAGTTCAATGATTTGCGGATGATTGCTTAACAGGGGCTGAACAAGATAATCCTGCGCATGGACACGCAGGTTCAGCTTGCCAAGAATTTCTTCTTTGGCTTCGATGCTTTCCTCGCCGGAAAGATGGTATTGCCGGGTTTTCCCGTTAAATAACAATGCAAAGCAATCTTCCGACCGGCTGCCTTTATTGGGCTTGAAGAAAAATGACCGCTCTAAAAAAATGTTGCTGGCCTTAACCGGATCACCTTTGGAAAAAAACTCACAGCTATCCACTGATGCAATACCTTTTTCAGCCATATATTCCGCAAAATCTTTTTTATTCGTCATAAGCCGCAATGATTTTTGACTGATCTCCGCGGACAACACCTGATGCCAGTGCGGCAATTCATGGGTATAGATATAATCCATCCACTGCTTGTGAGACTTGCGGAACAGATGGTATTGATAGTAAAAATGAGGCGGAATGCCGTGAAGCAGTGCCAGTGCCAACAGATCAATAAACTGTTTCTGGACGGACACCCCGAATTGATTCGATACCTCAACCCTTCTGTTTCCCATGCAGATATATATCTGCTGCCAACTGAAAAAAAACAGCCAGGTGCACTCACTATACAGAAAAATCAGCCCCCACTGCCAACGCGGAATTCTCGGCCAGGCGCCCAGAAACACTTTGCGGTGCAGGCGAACGCTCTGACTTTGGCCGGGCATCAGAAAGCGCCAGCTGACAAGCGTATGCGGCACGCGGCGTTTCAATATCTGATTTTTAATTTGCCGGTATCTCCGGATCATCATGTCGGTTCTGCATGGGCGCCCAGTTCCACCCTTTGCTTCACATGTTGAATCGTGGTTTCACGATGTGCGATAATGATGATGGTCATTTTTCCATCGAGCCGCTGCAAAGCCTGTTGAATCTTTTGCTCATTTTCATCATCCAGCGCACTCGTCGCTTCATCCAGAATGAGTAGTTGCGGTCCGGACAACAACGCACGAGCCAGTGCCAGCCGTTGCCGTTCACCACCAGACAGGCGAACACCCCGATCTCCGATGACTGTTTCCAGTCCTGACGGCAGATGTCTGACAAAATCCGCTGCTGCCGCCATATCCAGCACGTCCCACAATTCTTCATCAGTTGCTTCAGGGTGAACCCAGCTCAGGTTGGCGCGCACAGTATCGTGAAACAGGAATACTTCCTGGGTGATATAAGCGACTCCCTGTCTCCATGCCAGGCGATGCTCATCATTCAGTAATGTTGAATCACAATATATTTCTCCGGAATCCGGAACCAGAAGGCCGGCAATCAGGTCAGCCAGTGTCGATTTTCCCGACCCCGACGGGCCAACCAGTGCTATCGTCGAGTTGCGTTTGACAGTCATCGAAAGATGCTCAATGACCTTTCGGTTGCTCCCTTCATATTGAAATGAGATGTTTTTAAGCACGATTTTATCATGCAGCACAAGTGTTTCGATACGGCTTGCGTGTTTGTTTTCGCCAGCCTGTTCACAAGCATGAATCATATTACGCACGTCTTCAAAAGCAGGCAGTTGATGCAACAGGCGCTGGTAACCTGACTGAATAGCTGAAAGTTGCGGCAGCAAGCGGGAGAATACAAGTAACAGCAACAGCAGAGTCGCCAGTGACACCGCCAGCCACTCCAGTGCAAAATAGAAATAGATCGAAAAAGAGATAACTGCCCCTACCATATAAACCAGTTGGGTAAACGCATTAATACGCGTCATATGAACCTGCTGTTTCTCGAGCAAACGGCTCATCCTGTTGACCTGTCCGGCATAATAGTCCTCACTGCCGTAGCTCTTGATCATTTTCAGACTGGCCAGTTGTTCCGTGAACATCTGGAATATCCCTTTATAGCCGCCAAGCTGTCTGTCTCCGGATCGTAGAATGGTTTTGTTGAGCGGCAACAGAATCAGCAGCAACAGCAATCCACAACCCATGGCAAGTAAGCTCATTTGCCAGGACAATAGAAAAGACAGAAGAACATACACGCCAACCAGGATCAGTTGACTTAACAGCGACAGCATTTGATAAGAAGCCATGCCGATGCCCTGAACTTGTGAAGTCAGACAATGTGTAAAATCGGACATTTTATGCCGGACAATAAATGACCATCGGCTATGCAGCAGTGAGTGATACAACCGATGCCTGATGTGACAGATATAAGCCTGCTGAACCGTGGTGGTTAATACCGTTAAATAATAGCGCAATCCGGCAATCAGGGAGACGATAAAAATATATGCCAGCAGAATGACAGGTAGCGTCAGTGGCATACCCGTACCTGAGAGAAACCGGGCCGTAACACCGGCAAATTCCGAACTGGTATTCCCCCCAAAATCAAAACCAATCAGATGCAGCAGAGGAATCAGCATCAGCAACCCCACCCCGGCACTTAAGCCTTGCAGCAGCATCAGACCGAACATCAAACTCAACCGCCACGGCGCAAATTTGAAAAACTCCAGAAAAGCCGGCCACAGCGCGGAGCGTCGCTCAGTCCGCATGTAATTTATGACAACTGGCAGTGCCTGGATTCAGAATCGATGGCGCTACAAAGGTGGAAATAATCGTGAAAGCGCGATGCCCTTCTCTGCCGGTAATAATCCACGGTCCGACACTGAGCCATGCATGAGCCTTGAGTGCGTCGAAGCTCTGGCCGGCAGCTTTGGTCACCCCTAAATGCAAGACATACGGGATTCGGTAATGGGCCAGTAACACTTTTGCCGCCATCGCCTGAACCAGACACTTCGATTGCCAGGGCGTATAAGAAGCAGCCAGTTCGGTGATACGCCCAATACGCCAGGCCATCAGTTTTTGCTGCTCAGATGTGACCGATGCCAGTTGATAATTCTGATGGTGCAGCCCCAGCCATGGCGCAATGCAGCGAAACGGAAGCACGAGCAAGCACGCCCTGATCAAACCGCTAAGAAGAAAAAGCCAAAAAAGCCAGAGTTTTTCCCGGAACGGGATGCGCACGAAAGAGATACATTTGCGCAGAAGAATATTCATGTTCAGGTAATTTCTATAATCTTATCTTCTGCCATCCGGGTCAGGAATATACAAACTTCTTCACAGCACCGGTCCCCGCTGACATCATACTTTTCCTGTAGCAGATCACAAAGATGCCGTACACTCATCTCTGATTCCAGCAAATCCCAGATATGGGAAGCCACCGGATTAAGCCCGTAGTATGAACTATTTACAATACTCATCATCACGGTTTCACCATCCATATCACTATGGACAATTTCCGGGTTGCGTTTGACAACAGTATTTAAATTCATGTTCACTCCCTCCATGTAGCATGTACTCACCGCATATATGGTCAGGCTCGCATTATAAGGGTTGATTTTTATTGTTGCCAGCAAATGGAAAATTGCAAGGATTGCCAGTCAACCCACATCTTTTTGGTAAACCTGCCGGATGTGGAGACAATGTTTACGCGCCCGGAGTGGCGAGCTTTACCATATGGGGATTCGGGCAAAGGTAAGCCGTCGCACTTCGCCCGCTTGCACGACATGGCTCAGTGCCCGGCTTTTTTCGTAAGTAAGGAAACCGTCAACTCACCCTGGTCACCATTTCTTTGTGGCATCGAAATAAACCCAACACAAAACAATGATACAACGTCGTTATGTTGCTCCCTCTTGTAAATCTTTTCCCATGTCATGGTGACGTCTTCGCACGCCTTCCTGGATGAAAACAACAATCACTGCCAGAAAACCAGCAACGAAAGTGGACAGGATCACAATCAGGGCACGTTTGGGCCTGGCTTTTTTATCCGGTGGTGCGGCCGCGTCCAGCACACGAAAGGCAAATTCCTCTTGCGTATTGGCCAGCATGGCTTTTTTTTGCTCCTGGCTGATGAGTTCAAACAGGGTCTGGCGCATATCCGCCACGCGGGTGCGATCCAGTTCCATGTTAAGGTAGGTGAGATTCGCCTCACTGCGGGCGATGGCCTTGCGGCGCAGATAGGCGTTTAAGCGGCTCACCAGCGCATTGGCCCATTTCGCCGCCAATGCGGGATCCTTCCAGTATACCGAAACCGTCACCAACCTTGTCTTTTTATCCACATCTACCTTCATGAGCCTTTTCGTCATCTTGCGATAGGCATCCCACAGGCCGGGCTGCTTCCTGGGATCATCCTTCTTCCATTTTTTTGCATTGGCATCCCAGGCATTCTCAAACAGCACAGGCATCAGCTTGTTGTCCTTGACGAACTTCCAGATGAATTCATGTGATTTAAGTACGGCCAGATTTTCCGCAGTACTGCCGCCGCCGCCCAGGGAAATGCCTGCCATTGAAGCTAGCCCGCCCAAACCGCCCAGTGTAGCGAAGAGACCGCCACGCTTGCTCTCCTCGTTACCCACCGGCACCAGCAGCACCTGAGCCTTGTAAATATTCGGCATTATCAGGGAAATCACCACTGCCAGCAACGCTGCGGCGAAGCTCACGCCAAGAATCAGCTTCCGCCGTTTCCAAATAATGTCCCAGTATTCCAGCAAATCAATCTCGTCTTCCTCATAAGGCTGGCCATACATGGCAGCCAACATGCGAGGAT
>BTQQ01000118.1:0-5401 GCA_036985955.1 Zetaproteobacteria bacterium
CGGCAGGCGGATGTGCGTCTTGCTGATTTGACTGCAAGACGATTAAAGCTGGAGCAACGGGTGGATATACTTAAACGCAGCATGATGCGTGAAGCCGCTGCCGCCTACCGCTATGCAGGAAGGCCGCCGCTTTGGCTGGATGTGATGTTTGGCGCCAATGTAACCGATATTCCCCATCGCCAGTATATTTTATCCCGGCTGATGACAGTGCAGGCGGAGCATCGCCGTGAATTTGCGCAAAGCGTGGCGGATCTGATGCAGACGGAACAGCAGGTTAAGCATCAGCGGATTGAACTGGATCGGCTGAGGCGGGGAAAAATGGCATTCCAGCAGCAACTGGCGGGACGCCAGAAGGCCAAGCGCATGTTGTGGAAAAAGATGCGCAAGGATTCGAGCCTGCAAAAACAGCGTGATGCGGAACTGGCGCGGCAGGAAGCTGCACTGAAACAATTGCTGCAAGGCATTGGTTCGACACTGCTTTCCTCTGATACGGGTTTAAAGTGGGTTCCAATGCGCAAACAGAAGGGACGTTTGCCGTGGCCGGTCAAGGGCAGGATCGTGGCCCATTTTCATTCCAGACCCGCACCGGGACGTCCCAGGCTGGCTGGCATCCAACTTGCGCCACGCCACGGGCACGGGCAGGTTAAGGCTATTGCCGCCGGGCAGGTACGCTATGCGGACTGGTTTGGCGGCTACGGATTGATGTTGATTGTGGATCACGGGGATGGCCTCATCACCGTATATGCGCATAATGATGCGCTTTACAAGAATCTGGGCGACTGGGTCGAGGCAGGCGATATACTTGCCGACGCGGGCAACACGGGCTGGGTGAAGGATGTTCGCCTGTATTTCGAGGTGCGTGATGAGGGTCGTCCGGTGAATCCTGTGCGCTGGTGCCGGAAATAGAAAATAATGGAGTCGATGGATGAAGATGTTGCATAAAATGGTGTTGATTGCGGCTGCAGTGATAATCATTGCAGGCGGAGTAACGGCATGGAGTTCACTGGCAGAACAAGCCTCGGCTGCGACCAATTATCAGCAGTTGCAGAAGTTTTCACAGGTAATGGAAATGGTGCGCCGTTCTTATGTGGAAAAGGTAAAAGATGAAAAGCTTATCGATGGTGCTTTGTCTGGCATGCTGAGCAATCTGGACCCGCATTCCTCTTATATGAACAAAGACATGTACAAGCAAATGCAGGTGGATACCACCGGAAAATTCGGGGGCCTGGGTATCGAAATCTCTGCGACCGAAGGTGGCATCCGCATCGTGACGCCCATTGAGGACACGCCGGCCTGGCGTGCTGGTATCAAAGCCGGTGACATTATTATCAAGATTGATACTCAGCTGACACGGGACATGTCTTTACCCGAAGCAGTCAAGCTGATGCGTGGCAAGCCCGGAACATCCATTGTGCTTACGATCTTCCGGGAGGGAGAACATGGCCCCATGGAATTCAAGATCGTACGTGATGTCATCAAGGTCAAATCTGTCAAGGGTGATTTGATGGCGCCTGAATATGCGTATCTGCGCATTACTCAGTTTCAGGAGCGTACGGCGAAACTATTGAAAGCCAAGGTTGCGGAACTGACGAAGCGGGCGGGTGGCCATCTGGATGGCGCCGTGCTTGATCTGCGCAACAATCCGGGTGGTTTGCTGAATCAGGCAGTATCGGTTTCCGACCTGCTCCTGGACAAGGGAGGTATTGTCAGCACCAAATCGAGAACGGGCCGTAACATGTCATTCACGGCTAAATCGGGAGATATACTGGAAGGCGTGCCCTTGGCTGTATTGATCAATAATGGCTCAGCCTCAGCCTCGGAGATTGTGGCAGGAGCCCTGCAGGATAACCATCGCGCCGTTTTAATCGGCACGCAGAGTTTTGGGAAAGGTTCAGTGCAGTCTGTCGTAGCCTTGCCGGATGGCTCCGCCGTCAAGCTGACCACCGCATTGTATTACACTCCCAGCGGGCGTTCTATTCAGGCGACTGGAATCAAACCGGATGTGGCCGTCAAGCAGGTTCGCATTGCTCCGGTTACAAAAGAAGACAAACGAACGTCCGTTTTTGAACGTGATCTGAAAGGCCACTTGATGAATGGAAACAAAAAAAAGCGAGTCAGGAAGAAGCCTGAAGTCAAGCATGGAGAGATAAGCCAGGCTATGCAGAAACGACTGAATCAGGACAACGTATTGCAACGCGCACTGGATATGCTTAAAGGTCTGCATGCACTGCATGTTGCTGTTCACGGCTGACCGGTGCCGTTCAACAGGGGTTTCTACTGACGCATGGCCCGGAAAAGGCGCCCATCCTGGTTATATGCCACACTGACCGTATTTCTGGCGGTTTTGGGGCTGACGCTTTGGCTGGGCGCGGAACACAACCAGCGGACGCAGGGTTCCGTGGCATCCCTGCCGGAATCCCCACCGGTTATTTACGAGGATACACAACGTCTTTCCGCGCTTAAGGTACTCGATGAGGCACAGAAACACGAACAGCGGATAGGTTCATCCCATCAGGGCATAGCGCTGATTCTGGATGATGTGGGTTATGATCTGGAGGCGCTCAAGCGGGTTCTGAAGCTGCCTTATCCTGTGGCGATTTCTGTGATACCCAATGCTCCTCATGCCATTCGTGCCGCGGAGATGGCGCATGCTGCAGGGCGTATCGTCATGTTGCATTTGCCGATGGAACCGTCCAATCCCACATACAGTCTCCAAATGGATGATGCCTTCTTGCGGGTCGGGATGGAGCGGGATGATGTACGGCGGATTATGCTGGCTGATCTGGTGCGGATTCCCTATGTCGCCGGGGTGAATAACCATATGGGATCGCGTTTGACAACGCTGGAAGCACCCATGCGCTGGGTGATGAATATTTGTCGTGAACGAGGTCTGTTTTTTGTGGATTCGCGCACCAGCAAGGATTCTGTGGCCGCGAAACTGGCCAGAGAAGCCGGACTGACCTGGGGCGAGCGGCGTGTGTTTCTGGATGACAGTCTGAGGGCGGAAGATATGGCGGCATCATGGCGGCTGGCCAAACGCAAGATGTCCCATCATATTCCCGTGATTGTGATTGCCCATCCACATGAAGCCACGCTCAACTTTCTTGAAACACATGTAGAGACAAATGATGTGCACTCTATTCTCCCATTGAAGCGGTTGCTGTTTGCCGGGCATACTGCTCATGTTGCCGAAAATAGAGCCCTGAATATGCGCCAATCTGTGGGGAGCATTCATGCCGAAAACAACGCCAACTGAATCCACTTCCGTCATCAAGGGTCATGCGCCTCGCAGGATTCAGCAATTGGCTGATGAAAATCGCCAATTACGCCAATATGTTGCCGAAGTCATGGCCCGTCTGCGCGAAAATGAACATTTATTCTCCCGTCTGTTTGAGCTTGAGGCAGCAGTATTGGCTGCATCTGATCCGGAAGACCTGTGTTTTGCCTTGTTACGTGGGTTACGCAGTAGTTTTGAGTTGGACATGGTGCGCTTCTGGTTTGATCGATCCAGCTTTATGGGCGGAAGGAAAATGGAGGGGATATCCGAACGCGATCTGATCTGGGTTGAAAAAGAGGAGATCGCAAACATGGGACTCAACCGACAACATGTGTGGTTGATGCGGTTGACCCCGGAAAAGGGCTTTGACTGGCTGGAAGAACGCGATCATCACCTCGGATCCATCGCATTATTGGTGCTGGGCGATCAGTTCCGGCCATTCGGCGTACTCGGTGTGGGTTCCGTGGATGCGGGTCGTTTTGAACCCGGCCAGAGCGTGGATTTCCTGCAACATCTGGCACAGGTTGTGGGCTTGAGTCTTGAAAACGCAGTGTCGCGCGAGCGCCTGGCACGTTTGGCTATCACCGATTCACTAACAGGCAGCCATAACCGCCGTTTTCTTCAGCCTCATAGTCACCAACCGTTGTCAAGATGGTTTGGAAAAGGCATTGACGTGACTTGCCTGTATGTCGATGTGGATGCATTCAAAGCCATCAATGACCGCCATGGGCATGAAGCTGGCGATGATGTGTTGAGTGGAATCTCGGAAGCAATACGTGGAATTGTTCGTGTACAGGACCCGCTGATTCGCATGGGAGGCGATGAATTCGCTCTGTTACTTCCGGGATGCTCGCCTGAAAAGGCGGGAGGTATTGCCGATAAAGTCATTAAGGCATGTGGCCGGATCAAATCGGGCGCAGATAACGTAAGTATCAGTATAGGCTTGGCCCGTTCGCCCGCGGAAAAAGATTTACGGGTGAAGGAACTGATCTCAATAGCGGATCAGGCCATGTATGTCGCCAAGGCTCTCGGTGGCGGGCGCCTTGAGGTGGCTGAGTGAGCCTCTTGCATAACTCATATGCGGCGATTGGGTTCCCCACTTCGGTCCATTTTCAGGTTGGAATTTCTGTCCATGGAACCACCATGCGCATCATTCCAGCCCGAAAATGACCTCAAAGTGGGATTCCCACTCATCCACCTAGAATTTTGCAAGAGGCTCAAGTGAATGCAGCTTTCCGAAGCAATTTCTGAATACCTGAGGCAACTGAGGGATATACGGCTTGCCTCGCGC
Source organism: Zetaproteobacteria bacterium (assembly GCA_036985955.1). Classification (GTDB taxonomy): domain Bacteria; phylum Pseudomonadota; class Zetaproteobacteria; order Mariprofundales; family Mariprofundaceae; genus JAUZQZ01. Next base: position 4,569 of record BTQQ01000118.1, read on the forward strand.
CATACCGTGCTGGCCTACCAGCGTGATTTAGAGCGCTTTCTGGTGCATTGCGGGGATGTTCCGCTTTCCGCCATTCACCGCAGGCAGGTGCAGGATTGGCTGGTGGCCGCGCACGCATCCGGGTTGGCTCCGGCCAGTCTGGCGCGGCGGTTGTCCGCACTGCGCAGTTTTCTGAATACGGCAGTCCGGATGAACTGGTGCGCGGAGAATGCGGCGGATGGTATTGCATCACCGAAACAGGCAAAGCGTCTTCCGCGCACGCTTCCCCCGGAGCAGACAACGTTGCTTCTGCAACCCACGCATGCCGAAAGTGAAAGCAGGGATTTGGCGCTGCTTGCTGTGATGTATGGGTGTGGTTTGCGTGTGTCCGAGGTTGCAGGGATGAATCTGGCAGATATCGATATGGGTGAGGCGGAAATGCGCGTGCGCGGCAAGGGAGGAAAGGAACGGGTTACACCCATTCCGGATGGCGCGCGCACGTTACTGTCGGATTATCTTGATCAACGCATGGGGCATGCGGATATCAACCAGCAAGCCCTCTTTCTGAACCGTTCGGGAGACAGGCTTTCAGTCCGCGGGATTCAACGCATGCTTAAAAAGCGTGCTTTGGCTACGGGTGCGGATGTATCGGTCACACCGCATCGTCTGCGTCATTCCTTCGCCACGGATTTGTTGGTCGGGGGCGTGGATTTGCGCGCCATTCAGGAATTGCTTGGCCATGCATCACTCTCGACGACCGAGCGCTATACACATCTGGATATCAACAAGCTGACCGGCATTTATGATAAGGCACATCCGAGAGCCAGAAAGCACTAGGGATACTCTGAGAAACT
>BTQQ01000119.1:0-5366 GCA_036985955.1 Zetaproteobacteria bacterium
CACGCCTTGCGGACTGACCGCCCAGCGGCTCGCTGCATGTGGCTTTATTTATGTTGGCGCTAGTAAATGACGGGGAGGAGAATAAATGCTGTCGTCAGGCTATTTTCAGTATCGGTGGAGTTGGTATAAGCCCATCCTGAACCGTGGTGAATCCCCGGCCAGCCGCTGCCGTTTGGATGTGCGGCGATTACCGTTACGCATGGTAGGCGAGGACGCCGCTGAATATATTCCGTACGGTATTCATTCGGATCTGGTAAGGATATTGACCGGGTCAGTGCGAAGGCTACAAGAATACATGGTCCGTTATGTGGTTGAGGAGACGAAAGTATCCGCTCACCAGTTACCGCAGCCTGATGCCGTCTCCCGCGCCATGATACAGCACTTGCGCAAAGCCTATCCCCATCTTCCCGTACACCTGCTGCACCATTGGGGTGCGGATGAACAGGGCGGCGCCGGCCTGTATAGGGCCCTGAACGGGCTGTGGCAGCAGTCATGGCAACAGGATCAGGCAGATATTGCGCCCTGGGTGCAGGCGGTGAACGTTCTCATTCTGAAACTGTTACGCGCCGCCATTGGCCAATTGCCGGATGAACATGCAGAGCAAACGGACCATGTGGTCATGAGCGTGGTTGGCGGCATGTATCTCTGGGCGCTACAGGGATTTCTGAAAAAGAATGTTGAGGGAGCGCTTGAGGTTACCCGTATTTCAACCTATGAGGCTATGATTGTCCCGGTGACGCCCATGGCCTTTTTTCACCGACAACCGGCGGATGCGTTACTGGGGGATGCACGCCATATTATTGCCGCTTATGGCCTTGAACCGGATATTGTTCCCCGCATGCGGGAGTTGCGTTCCCGCGTGGGAGCCAGAAACGAGGCAGGCATGTTGGGTTTGCTGGGACAGGATCGCATGGGCAATCATTTGCTCAAGCGTAGCTGGGCCCGCCTTTCGCTCAAGAATTTGGCGGGCAGGAGCGGTCAGGGAGGATGGATGCAATGGGCGATGGATGCCAAACGCCTTGACCAGTTACTGACCAGGCCCGGGAAGGTATGCAAGGAACTGGTAGAACCTTTGCAGTCCTTGCGGGACCATCCTTTTGCCGCATGGTTGCTGGATCAGATTGAGGGTGGGAGCAAGTTTAAAAAATCGGCCCCGTGGCAGCATGACGAGATTACGCTCAATGCTTTTCGGGTATTTGAGGAAGATGTGAAGGTAGAGGTGGCGAGACGTCAGGCTGAACGCAGTTGGTTTGACAAGCGGTCCGAATTGGCAGGCAGGGGACACGGCAAGGAGGCGGACCGTACGCTGGAAACGGCATACAAGGAAGGGAATATCGTCTTCCTGCAACCGGATTTCAGCCAGTCTCTGCATGGCGGGAAACGGCTTTCCGGCAAACAGGCTTGTCTGCGGGTTGAATGGTCGGATTATCTGGCCGGCATGGGTGCCATGCATGGCACAAGTATGCAAGGTTTCCTGGAGCAGTCCTTTTCAACCGGTATTTTACATTTACTGGAAGGTGGAGATGGCGTTTTTCTGGATGAGTTAAGCGCATCGGGCTGTGTGCTGCGTGGCCCTGTTGCCCTTCTTATGCAAATGGGCGTTGCACTTCGCAGACAGCTATGGGAATGGTATCAGGATATGGCGGAAACCGGGCGGGAAACCAATATGCCGGCCGTATCCATGTGCATGGCGATGACCGGAGACTGGCATTTTGCCCGGCAGCAGCATAAGAAGTTTGGAGACCGGCGCGTTGCCTTCAGCCTGGGATTGACGCAGGCGGCATCAGGTGTATCGCGGGATTGTGGTGCGGGGCGATTAATTGCCTACCGCGATCGCAAAGCCGACACGCTTCCTTTGGGCGGCGTGCGCGTCGAAACAGTGGATACGGGTACCGGTCATCGGGTGCAGCTTCTCTACAATAACGGATTCGCCGTCACTGTTCCGGTACTGACGGAGTTAACATCATCCATACGCCACAAGGCCGATGTGCGTGAATATCATGTGGATCGCGCCAGCGCCAAAAGGGTGTTGCGGGGCTTCCGTCTGCCGGATGGTTTTTTCGACCTGATTGTTATTGAAACCAGAGGAGGAGAGGAAGCCCCGATGTTTATTGTACGCGTTGGCAAGCCATGTCTGGGCGGTGTTGACCTCGAGGTATATGAAGTGCTTGATCCCGCTTCCGAAGCTGTTCACCTGATTGCCAGAGAAGGGTTGTCCCAGTGGGCACATCACTGAAATTCCCTGATCTCTGATATGATTGCTGTTGAGTCTCTAATGAATTCCAGCCCGGTTGGTTCTGCCCCGGTTCTGTCGCAAGCGGATGCATGGTTGGAAGATTGCCGGTTGCCGGAACGTTTGGCTGTTGGGTTTTCCGGCGGTATCGATTCCACCGCTTTGCTGCTGGCTCTGCATCATACAGGACATGAGGTTATTGCATGGCATGTGGATCATGGCTGGCGTGCCGATTCTGCAAGAGAGGCAGATGTTCTGAGACGTCAGACGGATATCTGGGGTATTGAATTTCACAGCGCCAGTGTTGATGCCACATCTGCAAGTAACCGTGAGGCAACAGCGAGAAAGGCCCGGCATGTGCAGTTTGCACTTTGGGCGAAAGCACAGGGAATCAGAACGCTCTGTTTGGCACACCATCGGGACGATCAGGCTGAAACCGTCTGTATGCGTATGTTGCAAGGTGCGGGCGTGACGGGTTGTGCGGGGATGCAGCCAGTGCGGGAACTGGATCATTTGAGCATAGTCAGGCCGTTGTTGCGAGTGCCCAAATCTGTATTAAAGGCAGCGCTTCGCCAGGCTGGTGTTCGATGGCTGGAGGATGCGAGCAATCGGGATACAACATTGCTGCGGAATCATATTCGCCACCACCTTTTTCCATACATTAGAAAAAATAGCGTTGATCCGTCGGATTTGTTTTGCCGTTGGCAAGTACAGGCATCCAGACTTGCAGTTATACTGAACGGGCAGGCCAGCACAGCGGGAATTCAGCAGAGGCAAGGTATGGTCAGCATGTCATGGAATGCATGGCGGAAAATGCCCGGGCCCGTCAGGGCATGCGTACTACAGCATATGATGACCATGCTTTTTGGCGAGGGAGTTGTATTGGGCCGGCGCCATATCGAACTGGCCGAATCATGGTTGTGGAAAGGGGGGCGGGGAGGAATTGACCTGACCCGCTGTCGCCTGTCGCATCAGGGTGAAGGCTTGCAACTTTCCGCGGCAGAGGTAAGTCTGCATCGGTAAGCCGCAGTATTTGTGAATCATGCAGGTTAAAGAAGGTGATGCAGCTTCATCATGGCTTCATATTTGAAGTCTATTCTGTTGGTAGTTGTGGTGTAACGCTTGAAATACTTGTAGCGACACCCTACAAAGCATGAAAGATGACAGTGGTCATCAGAAAATATATTAGAACGAAAGGATTGGTGGTAAATGGGTAAGAATCTTCTGCTATGGCTGGTGATCGGGATTACCATGGTCAGCCTGTTTAACATGTTTAACCCGCCACAGCGGCGGGGCGAGGGCATGTCATATTCCTCTTTTGTTGAGAAGGTGGATGGTGGCATGGTGGAGACAGCCAGAATCAAGGGACATGAGATCAGCGGGCAATACCGCAACCTGCAGGGAGATTTGCGCACCTATCAGGTGACGATACCGGATGATCCCGGTCTTACCCAGCGTATGATTGATCATCATGTGGAAGTGGACGTGAGCAAACCGGATGAGGTGCCATTTTTCCTGTCCATACTGATTTCCTGGTTCCCGATGCTGCTGCTGATCGCGGTATGGGTGTTTTTCATGCGCCAGATGCAGGGCGGTGGCATGGGAGGGCGTGGCGGCGCCATGTCGTTCGGTAAGAGCCGCGCCAAACTGCTGAATGAGGACAAGAAGAACAAGATTACGTTTGATGACGTGGCTGGTTGCGATGAGGCCAAACAGGAAGTGACCGAGGTGATCGAGTTCCTGCGTGATCCGACGAAGTTTACCCGCCTGGGCGGCAAGATCCCCAAGGGGGTGCTGCTGGTGGGTCCGCCGGGGACCGGCAAGACCTTGCTTGCCAAGGCGATTGCGGGTGAGGCAGAGGTTCCGTTTTTTACCATTTCCGGTTCTGATTTTGTCGAAATGTTTGTCGGTGTCGGTGCATCGCGCGTTCGGGATATGTTTGAGCAGGCCAAAAAGAATGCGCCATGCATTGTGTTTATGGATGAGATTGATGCCATGGGGCGCCATCGTGGCGCGGGTATTGGTGGCGGTAATGATGAACGTGAACAGACGCTGAATCAGTTGCTGGTGGAAATGGATGGTTTTGAGTCCAATGAGGGCGTAATTCTTATTGCGGCTACGAACCGGCCCGATGTGCTTGATCCGGCATTGCTCAGGCCGGGACGTTTTGACCGGCAGGTGGTGGTGCCGCGTCCGGATCTGAATGGCCGCGAAGAGATTTTGCGCGTGCATATGAAGCAGGTGCCATTGTCCAGTGATGTGGACGTGAAAGTGCTGGCGCGTGGCACGCCGGGATTTTCCGGTGCCGATCTGGCCAATCTGGTGAATGAAGCAGCACTGAATGCCGCGCGTTTCGGTGCGGATAATGTGGCCAAGTCTGATTTTGAATCGGCCAAGGACAAGGTGATGATGGGTACCGAACGCCGTTCCATGCTATTGTCTGATGAGCAGAAGAGAACCACGGCCTACCATGAGGGTGGGCATACGCTGGTGGCCAAGAATCTGGAACACGCCGACCCGGTGCATAAGGTCAGCATTATCCCTCGCGGCATGGCGCTCGGCGTAACCTTGCAGTTGCCGAAAGAGGACAAATACAACCATGACCGTAAATTTTTGGAGGATCAGATTGCCATTATGATGGGTGGCCGCCTCGGCGAGGAGTTGGTGCTGGGGCAGATGACCACCGGTGCATCCAATGATTTCGAGCGCGCCACGCAACTCGCCCGTAATATGGTGACCCTGTGGGGCATGACGGACACTATGGGTCCGATGGTCTATGGCGAGAAGGAAGCCGAATTGTTTCTTGGCCGTGAGGTGACGCGAACCCAGAATATTTCCGAGAAGACATCACAGCAGATTGACATCGAAGTGCGTAAGCTGATTGATAAGAACTATGCCCGTGCAAAGAAGATTCTTGAGGATCATATCGATCAGTTGCATTTTCTGGCGAAGGCACTGATTGAGTATGAAACGCTTGAAGATGGTGAAATTGATCAGGTGATGGCAGGCAAGAAGCTGGTACGCACCGAGAAGAAGGCCAAAAAAAAGCCCAAGCCGCCGGAGCATCCAAGTGCGTCCGCACCTGAAACCGGCGGGCATGTACCGTCGAAAGGGGCGGGCCAGGAAGCTTAGT
>BTQQ01000120.1:0-5325 GCA_036985955.1 Zetaproteobacteria bacterium
TATACATTATGCGACGTTAGCAAGTATGCACCCATGCGATAGTATTCCGTGGTAACTTGCACAAATGCTTGCTTATCCCCTATGCTGCCACACAAGTGGTTTTGGATGAACCGGGAGGATTCATGGACATTTCTGAATTACTGGCTTTTACCGTCAAGAATAATGCATCGGATTTGCACATATCATCCGGTGAGCCTCCCATGATCCGTATCCATGGCGATATTACTCGTATCAAAATGCCGTCGATTGAAGCACGCGAAGTTCAAACCATGGTCTATGACATCATGACGGACTCCCAACGTAAGGCATTTGAGGAACATCTGGAACTGGACTTCTCCTTTGCGCTGGGTGATATCGCCCGTTTTCGTGTGAATGCGTTCTGGCAAAATCGGGGTATGAGCGCGGCATTTCGTGTGATTCCCACCGAAGTGTTCACCCTGGAGCAACTCAAATGTCCTGAAATTTTCTCAACCATTGCGATGGAGCCACGTGGCCTCTGCCTGGTCACGGGACCAACCGGCTCCGGTAAATCCACGTCCCTTGCGGCCATGGTGGACTTCCGCAATCAGGCCGAACGGGGCCATATTCTTACCATTGAGGATCCCATTGAGTTCGTCCATAAGTCCAAGAGCTGTCTGGTTTCACAGCGGGAGTTGGGGCCTCATACCCATTCGTTTGCTAACGCGCTTAGAAGCGCTTTGCGTGAGGATCCTGATGTGGTAATGGTCGGTGAGTTGCGTGATCTTGAAACCATACGTTTGGCACTCACGGCTGCGGAAACGGGACATCTGGTGTTTGGCACTTTGCATACTTCTTCCGCGCCTAAGACCATTGACCGTGTGATTGATGTATTCCCCGCTGCCGAGAAAGACATGGTGCGTTCGATGTTGTCCGAATCGCTCAAAGCTGTCATTTCACAAGCGCTAATCAAAACGGTTGATGGCAATGGACGTGTGGCTGCTTACGAAATCATGTTGGGTACGCCTGCCATCCGTAATTTAATTCGTGAGAACAAGGTGCCGCAGATGGTTTCAGTCATCCAGACCTCTAGCCGGGAAGGTATGCAAACACTGGATAATGACCTCCAGCAACTGGTGAAGGCACGTAAAATCACACAGAATGCGGCCCTGGAAAAGGCCAACAACAAGAAATTGTTTGACACCGTCAATGTATAAATTAGTCAGGCAGGAGCAGTAGATGAGCGCAAATGAGCCGATACAGAGACTTTCCATCAAACAACTACTGATGGTAATGGTCAAAAAGGACGCATCCGATGTTTATATTACGGCGGACATGCCCCCCTCCTTCCGTATCAATGGCGTTATTTATCCCGCCAAACAGGCTCCTCTGAATGCAGTGCAATGTGAGCAGCTTGCAAACTCGACCATGGGCGAGAAACAGCGCGCTGCTTTTGCGGAAACTTACGAAATGAATCTTGCCCTGGCCTATCCCGACCTCGGGCGTTTCCGTGTTAATGTATTTCGTCAACGCGGCAATGTGGGACTGGTTATCCGCCAGATTAAAACCCAGATACCCACCATTGATGACCTTAATTTACCACAAATATTCAAGGATATCGTTATGGCCAAACGTGGTTTGGTGATTATGGTGGGTGCGACCGGCTGCGGTAAATCCACCTCTTTGGCGGCATTGATCGACTGGCGTAACAGCAACCAGGCCGGGCATATTATTTCCATTGAAGACCCCATCGAGTTTGTGCATGAGCATAAGAAATGCGTGATTACACAACGAGAGGTGGGCACCGATACGCTGGAATATGAAACAGCGCTGAAGAACACGTTGCGTCAGGCGCCGGACGTGATTCTGATTGGTGAAATAAGGGATCGTCAGACCATGGAACATGCGCTGGAGTTTGCCGAAACAGGCCACCTCTGCCTGTCCACCTTGCATGCCAACAATTCCAATCAGGCCATGGAGCGCATCATCAATTTTTTCCCGCAGGAAATGCATGAACAGGTGGTTTTGAATCTGGCCCTGAACCTCAAAGCCATTTTATCGCAAAGGCTGGTGCGAACGGTGGATGGCCAGCGTACCCCGGCCATCGAAATCATGATCAATACTCCCCGTATCAGCGATCTCATTATGAAGAGTGAAATTACCAAGATCAAGGACACGATGATGGAAGGCAAAACCTATGGCATGCAGACTTTCGACCAACATCTTCTGGCCCTGTGGAAAGCTGGCCGTATCGCCGAGGAAGAGGCGTTACGCCATGCCGATGCGGTGAATGACCTGCGTCTGAAAATGAAGATGGCCAAACTGGAAGGTAGCAGTGATGATGATCGTACCGATCTTGACCAACTTATGGGCAGTACCGGTGGCGATTCATCTGACCTGAAGATATAGTGCTCCATCCCAACTATTGCTTACGTTTCAGCACAAGAAACAGTTAGGACGGGGCACTCGCTATGATGGAATTAAAATATGGCTAATGACTGGCACATGATTGACGACCTGCTGCTTGCGGCACACAAGCACGAGGCCTCAGATTTGATTGTACGGACCGGAGATCGTGTGCGCATGCGCATCAATGGTGCAATTGTTACTATTTCTCCGGACAAGGTTCCACCTCAGTCGCGCGAGCAGGTGATTGGCATGATCAAGCATCTGGCACGAAAGCTTCCGGAACAGCCGAACATCGAACGCGTCCATAATCTTGATTTTCACTATTCATTGGAAAACGTGGCACATTTTCGTGCCCATGTTATGCGCACCCATAATAATTTCGGTATCGTGGCCCGTATCATTCCGCAGAATATTCCTGAATTTGGCGAATTGCGTCTGCCGCCGGTTATTCGGGAAATTACAGGTTACCGCAATGGCCTGATTCTCATGGCGGGCGCTACAGGATCTGGTAAGAGCACTACGTTGGCAGCCATGACCGATTATATTATCAGCGATAAGGCAGTTAATGTTGTCACGATTGAGGATCCTATCGAATATCGCTATAGCACAAACAAGAAAGGCACGGTTTGCCAACGCGAACTTGGCCGTGATGTTCTGGACTACGCGCAAGGTCTGAATGATGCCATGCGTGAAACGCCGGATATTATCGTCGTCGGCGAGGCGCGTGACCGCACGGTGATTCAATCCGCCTTGCAGGCATCCGAAACCGGGCATCTGGTGATGGCCACGGTGCATGCCACAACGGCGACCGGCACCATGCAGCGCATCATGTCTGCTTTCGGCCTGGATGAGCAGGATGCGATCCGCGAACGCCTGTCCGAAAACCTGCGCGCCATCATCGTACAAAAGCTATTGCCATTGAAATCAGGCAAAGGCCGGATCGTGGCTCTGGAAATCATGATTCGCAATTCCGTCATCAAACACTTTTTACTTGATCCGGATCGATGGCGTGAGATTCCGCGTGCCATGGAAGAAGGTTCAACCCTGTATGGCAGCCAGACCTTTGATCAACATTTGCAACAACTGGTTGAAGGCGATCTGATTGAATACGAGGAGGGGTTGGCCAATGCTGTTTTCCCGGAGGATTTCACTATGCGCATGGGCAGGGAATAGCGCACGCACCGCCTTATTCTATATCCAGCAGCGCCTGTTTCATGGTGCCGGTCCATTCGCGTATGGCATCTTTTCCGGCAAGGCCCTCGGGTAACAATATGGGATCTCCAAAACGGACGGACGCCCTGCCCCGCCGCAAAAATGAACGCCACAGGTGCACATGATCAAACGGCCAGGTTCCGGTGATCCGGAATGGTAGAATGGGTGCACCGGTTTTCATGGCCAGAATTACTGCTCCCGGGAGGATTCTTTCAAGCGGGACATCCGGGTTGGCTGCACCTTCGGGGAACAGACACAGTGCATTCCCCTGCCTGACAGCCTCGATAGCATCAGATAATGCATAACGGTTCGCACCGCCCGGCTTGACCGGAATGACGCCATTGGTATCAAACAACCAGCGCGCATACCACATGGCCTGATAATATTCCCTGTCCATCAGAAAACAAAGGGGCCGGTTCACCGCAGCCTGTATCAACAGGGGATCCACGCCAGCGCGGTGATTCCCAACCAGAATCAGAGGACCATCGGGCAAAATACGTACTTTTGGTGCAAGCCGTTGCCAGAAATGGCAATACCAGCGATTAAGTTTACGAAAAAAACGGTTCGTGCCACGTTGTATCCGTACATGATTCATTCGGCCATTCTACTAACAACAATATAAATAAAGCCACATATAGAGGCAAATAGCGAATGGTTTTGCATATCCTCCTGACGACATCCACTTGGCAATCCTTGTCTTTGGGGTGGAGAAACGAGGGTGATTTCGCTATATTGCGCTGCCCTGCGCGGCATCCCCTGTGTTCAGACGAATCGAGGGGTTGTCATGCACTTTTACCGATGAGGAGCACGCATGAAGCCATTGCCAGCAATGAAATCCGCATTACCTGCCAGGCAGGGTCTCTACGATCCGGCCTTTGAGCACGATGCGTGTGGTGTTGGCTTTATCGCACATATAAAAAATAAGAAAAGCCATGACATCATTGAAAAAGGTATGGAAATTTTGCTTCGGCTCACCCACCGGGGTGCTACGGGCGCTGATCCGAGAGAAGGTGATGGCGCCGGCATTCTGATTCAGATCCCGGATGCATTTTTCCGCGCGATAACACCTGAATTGAATATTGAACTCCCAGCGGAAGGTGAATATGGCGTGGGTATGGTGTTTTTGCCGCAGAATGACACCTATCGCGCTGCCTGTCAGGATATCACCGAACAAGCCATCACGGAGGAAGGCCAGATATTCCTTGGGTGGCGAGATGTTCCAACCAATGCGGCCCGTGCCGACCTTCCCGAAAGTGTTACGTGCTGCGAGCCCGTCATACGTCAGGTTTTTATCGGCAAGGGAGAGAACTGCGCCGATCAGGATGCTTTTGAGCGTAAGTTATATGTCATTCGCCGGGTGGCGCGAAATCGCATTGATGCTCTGGGGCAGTCGGATCCCGCACGTTTTTACTTTGCCTCCATGTCCTGTCGTACCATTGTCTATAAAGGCATGTTTCTTTCGCACCAGGTGGGTGCATATTACGAGGATTTGCAGGATACGCGCCTGACATCTGCTCTGGCGCTCGTGCACCAGCGGTTCTCCACCAATACTTTCCCGGCATGGGAACTGGCACATCCCTTCCGTATGATTGCCCATAACGGTGAAATCAACACCCTGCGTGGAAACATCAACTGGATGAATGCCCGCAGGCATTCCATGGAATCGAGAGTGCTTGGGGATGACCTTAAAAAGCTCTGGCCGGTCATCGCGGAAGGCCAATCCGATACGGCATGTTTCGACAATGC
>BTQQ01000121.1:0-5306 GCA_036985955.1 Zetaproteobacteria bacterium
CCGCACTTGCAGGTAAAGTCAATGCGCGCAAGGGGATAGCGGATTCGTTCAACGATATCATGGGTATCTCGGAAATATATGACCAGATCAGGTTGCTGGATTCCGCAGGCCGGGAGGTGGTGCGCGTGGATCGCACGGGTGATCGTCTGCGTGTGGTTCCCTTCAGCCAATTGCAGAACAAGAGGGCGCGATACTATGTGCGGCAGGCGCTTGCATTGCCCGCAGGCGCTGTGTATGTGTCGCCTTTTGATCTCAACATGGAACACGGCAAGGTACAACGTCCGTTCAAATCCGTAATCCGTTTTGCAACCTCCGTTGTGGATGACAACGGGGTAAAACACGGTGTCCTGATCATCAACATACTCGGCATCAGCATTATGCAGCGTGAGTTGTCCGAAACGGTGCTGGAAGGGGAACACTTACTGATCAATGCCGGTTCTACTTACTGGTTTGACCGTCATGTGGATGAATTACACGTATTGAAGGACAAAGACGCCATTGTGCATGCACACGACCTCCACAATTTATTAGGGAGCATCCCCAACAAAGGAAATGGACAAATCAGGACAGCCGAGGGACAGCTCACTTTTGAATCAATTGAGCCGATATCGCTGGACAAGATAACAAATCCTCTCATTGTGCCGCAATGGGAAATCGTATCCTTTGTACCGGTCGCGGCGCTGGCAGCGGCCTCAGGCAGATATACTTATCAAACGCTGGCAATTTGTGTTGCCGTGATTCTTCTGCTCGGATTTGTCATCGGATTATGGTCTCAGCGCTACACCCTGAAACGTATGGCCATGCAAGCCATCCGGCGCTCCGAGGCCCGGCTCAGGCTGGCGGAGCGGGATATGGATATGGGCTACTGGGATTGGGATATGCTCAGTGATACGGTGACCTGGTCTGATGGATTCATCCGCATATTCGGGTTTAGCGGCACGCATGTTACGCCGTCCTTTGACACAGTGGCATCTTGCACACACCCGGACGACCGGGAATCACTCAATACTGCGATAGTCGAAGCCATTCATAGTGATGCTCGGCAAGAAACGGAGTTTCGCATCACGCGGGACGGAAAAGAACGTTATATTCATGTAGGCGGCCAAGTGCTCTTTACTGAGGGAACGAAGCCCGCGCGTATGTTCGGCACCATTCAGGACATCACTGAACTCAAGCGGGTCGAGCAGCAGCGCGAATCGCTACTCAAAAGAAACCGCCGGCTTGCCCAGGGACTCATCAAGGCCAGGGAGAATGAGCGATCCATGCTGGCGCGTGCGCTGCATGACGACATTGGCCAGAGGTTGACCGCCGTCCAGATGCATGTTTCGGTTATTGCCGATCAGTGTGCATCCAGGGACTATGATGCGGCGAAAAACGGATTGCGGATTATTCGGAACTTGGCGGGAGGGCTGATTGAATCCGTCCGCAGTCAACTCAAGCAGCTCAGGCCGCCACAACTGGACGAACTTGGATTGAAGGCAGCGCTTGGTTCCCTGTGCGGGCGTTGGAAGGAAAGTAGCAGCGTGGATTGCCGCCTATATGTGAGTGATGCGGTGGATGCACTGGGTGATGACGTGTGCTTGACTCTCTACCGTATTGTGCAAGAGGCGCTGACCAACATTGCGCGCCATGCCGGGGCATCGGAGGCGCATGTGGATTTAAGAGTGAAGGAGGATGGTATTTATCTCACCATCCGGGATGACGGTTGTGGTTTTGATCCTGATGCACCGGTAGATGGCATAGGTCTGATCGGGATGCGCGAGCGCATGGATTTGCTGGGCGGCAGCATGTGCATTGAATCGGCGCCGGGCAAAGGGACGCGACTTGTTTTCCGGATTTCACAATCTCCCATCGTAACAAATAAGGAAAAGACCGATAAACAATAAGGGTGAATCCTATATAGCTTTATACTGGATTAGCCTATAATGAACACCAGTTCTGTATGATATTGGAAATATGAAAGGAGAAAACTGTGGTCTGTGTTCAACTGGTGGATGATCATGCGGTAGTGCGGGCGGGTATCCGTGCCGTACTGGAATCTCATCCGGATATGAGTGTGGGTGTGGAATCAGTCTCGGGTGAGGAAGGCTATTCCCATTATTTTACGGAGCATCCGGATGTGATGATACTGGATGTCGCCATGCCCGGCGAAGGCGGTCTTTCCATGTTGCATCGCCTGATGCATCGCGATCCGGATGCAAAGGTGCTGGTGCTCAGTATGTATGATGATGCGTTGATGGCCGTCAAGGCCCTGGAGGCCGGTGCGCTCGGGTTTCTAACCAAGGGCGCGCGGCCCAGCCTGATTCTCGAAGCGGTGCGAAAGGTGGCGGCGGGTGAGGTGTTCATTGAGAACAGCATGGCACAGAAAATGGCACTGCATCGCGCCAGCAGGGGCAAGGGACTGAATGCCCTGACACGGCGTGAATTCGAGATATTCCATCTACTGGCGGATGGCAAGAGCGTTCAGAATATTTCCAATACGCTGCATTTGAGCCCTAAAACGGTGGGAACCCACCGCACGCGCATCATGGGTAAGCTGGGATGCAGGAACGTAGCTGAACTGGCGCGTCTGGCTATCCGGCATGGGGTGATTCAAGCTTAATCAGGAAATTCCCTATAAAATTAAAGCATCACCCTAATTCATTACTGCTGACAATGAGCCGATAGTTCTACTAATGGGTAAATTGCTGTTTGGCATTCACCGTTCAACGTGGCGCATCGGTCTTAAACTGCTGGCCGCCATTGTCGGCATCGAGTTGGCCATCATGGTGTTACTGGACGTATCGGGACTGGAAACGGCGTCGTTATGGCTTGGTATCGCCGATGCACTGCTGCTGGGGTTGTGTTCCTCCGTGCTGATTTACCTCTGGGTGGTGCGTCCACTTCAGCAGGCCAAGCGGCAGAATGATTTGTATAATACCGTAGTGAACAGCCTGCCCGTCGGCGTCGTAGTCACCGAATATCGTGATGATGAGCATGCCATTGTGTCTGTTAATCCTGCCTTTACCCGCATCACGGGCTATGCACCCGAGGACGTGATGGGCAAGCATCCGCGCCTGCTTCAGGGCGATGATATGGATGAAGTGGAACTGGAAGAAACGCGCGCCGCGATGTGGAAAAACAACCCCACGCATGTGGTGCGAAAAAACTACCGCAAAGACGGCACGGCCTTCTGGAATGATCTGTATCTCTCTCCGATTCTGGATGGCCAGGGTCATGCGATCCAGTGGGTCGGGTTGGTGCATGACGTGACCGAGCGAAAAAAGCTTGAGGACCGCGTACAAAGGCTGGCGCATGCCGTGGAGCAGACCGAAGAAGCGATGTGCACCTTTGATCCGGATGGCAATATTGATTTCTGTAATCCGGCCTTTTGCAAGAATGTGGGGCTGGATACGGATCATGTTACAGGTTCACGGGTATGGGACTTCTGGAGCAAGGATGATCCCGTTACCGAACAGGCGACCGCTGCTGTCAGGCAAGGAGATATATGGAGTGGCCGCCACAAACGGCGGCGCGCCGATGGTGGTACATATGAGGCTTTTACCAGCCTCTCGCCTGTGCGGGATGAAACGGGCTGCCTGATTCGTTATTCCGCCCTGCACCGGGATATTTCCGAGATGGCTAAAATGGAAAATGAGCTGATTCATGCCCAGCGGATGGAGTCGGTGGGGACACTGGCCGGTGGTATTGCCCATGATTTCAATAATGTGCTGGCAGCCATCATGGGCAATCTGTTTCTGATGAAAGAGGATGTGGAAGACAGGCCCAGGGTGCAGGATCGGATAAAAACCATCGAAAAGCAGGGCTACCGGGCAGCGGAAATGATTCGGCAGCTCCTGACCTTTGCGCGCAAAGGCGTTATTGATAAGAAACCGTTTGATTTGAAGCCTTTTTTCAAGGAACTGGTCAGGTTTACCCAACCCGCCGTACCCGAGAATATCCGGTTAAGCTTCGAGGTTGCCGATAAATCCATGATGGTGAATGGCGACCCCGGTCAAATCCAGCAATGCATCCTGAACCTCATTACCAATGCCCGGCACGCCATCGAAGAGAAATTTGGAAGCGTGGAGGATGGGGAAGGCGAAGGGGGACATATCAGGCTGACAGTCCGCTGTGGAGAACCGCCGAAGAACTGTAACGGCGAGTGTCTGAATGATTCCGGTCAACCACAGTCGCGGCAATGTGTGGAAATTCGGGTGGCGGACAACGGTTGCGGCATGAGTGATACGGTTTGTGCCCGTATTTTCGAGCCTTATTATACAACCAAGGGCGTGGGCAAGGGAACGGGACTGGGTCTGCCGATGGTGTTCGGCTGTGTTCAGATGCATCAGGGCTGCATGCTGGTGGAAAGTACACCGGGAGAGGGAAGCGTCTTTTCCCTTTATCTGCCACAACTGGGGCAGCAGAAATGCGCGACCCCCGAGGCTGATGACGAGGTTATTGTTCAGGGGAACGGCGAATGCATTCTGATCGCCGACGATAATGAACCGATGCGTGAAACCTTGCGGGATATACTGATTGATGCCGGATACCACGTGGTAACAGCCGAGGACGGCGAGGATGCGATCGACGTTTTCCACGAAAATGAGCAGGAAATCAGACTGGCTTTTCTGGATTTGGTGATGCCTCACCATGATGGAAAAGTCGTAGCCCGGCATATCAAGGCGGCTCGTCCGGATGCTGAAATTGCGCTGATGACCGGGTATGATTTCTCCGACACCATTTCCAGTGATTCGCTTATACTCAATGGCTCGATACAGATGATACGCAAGCCCTGGGCGGTGAAAGACATTAACAGGGCGCTGGGTGCAATTCGTGCTTCCGATGCAACTCCGGTGGGCAGGGACTTGGACAAGGCGGAGGGGTGAGTTAGTCTCGGCCTCCAGGCTGAGAGGGAAAACCCGTGATAAGGAAACAGATATCAAAATGAATGTGTTACTGATTGAAGATGAAGGTCATATTCACCGGATTATCAGACAATTTCTCCAGCGTTTCGGTGAAGAAAAAGGTATCGAGGTTAATCTCAAGGGTGTTTCCGACCCTGTGCAGGGCGTTCTTGAACTGAGTATGGCTGGCGAATATTTCGATGTGGTGGCTCTGGATGTGCGCATGCCCAAGCTCTGTGGCGGCGAAATCTATGCTTATCTGGTACGTGAGAAACCTCATCTGCTGGATGGAGTGCTGTTCGTGACCGGATACCGTCATGACCTGGATGAACGCTTTCCCGATCATAATTTGCGTGTGCTGGAAAAGCCCTTTCGCTACCGGCAGTTCGCGGAGTCGCTAATGGAGATTATTGCCTAGCT
>BTQQ01000122.1:0-5289 GCA_036985955.1 Zetaproteobacteria bacterium
AAGAAGCGATATTGACATGTGCCCTGCATCCACATTCAATATCAGTTCTTGGGTATCAGGCACAAACGCTCTCCTGCTGTATAGCCTGAATGGCGGCCAGCAGAGCCGGCGCAGCAGTTTCGGTGCGCATAATACACGGGCCAAAGGCCAGAGAATGACATCCAATTTCTGTCAGTGTATCCAGATCGCGCTTGCTTAATCCGCCTTCCGGGCCGATGATAAAATCAATTTCACCAGCTTGGGAAAGGCGCTGTCTGGCCTGTGTCCAGGTCTGCGCCGCAAGCGGATGCATGGCATAACTATGGTCGGTAAAATGAACCTCCGCCAAGGTATTGCGCCAGTGCAGTAAAGGTATGCGGGTGCGCCCGCTTTGCTCGGCGGCTTCAATGATAATTTTTCGCCAGCGTTTAAGGCGGGCCTCCAGTTTGTTGCCGATTAGCTTGAGTGCGGAGCGCTCTGTGCGCACAATTTGAAAGCTGGCCGCGCCCAGTTCAGTTCCTTTTTGCAGGATCACCTCAATTTTTTCGCTGCGGCAGGCAGCCTGTATGATATGCGTTTTGCAGGACATCTCGCGGTTGACCGGAATATGTTTTCCGATATGGCAAACCGTGCCTGATTTTTCAAGGCGATGGATGATGGCTTCATATTCACCACCTTTGCCATCGAACAGAATGACGGGGTCGCCGCTTCGCAGACGCATGACATGGCGCAGGTAGTGCCCCTGTTCATCGTCAAGGGTGATTTCACGTTCCGTAGTCAGAGGTGGCTGAATATAAAGGCGGCATGTCAGCATGCCCGAATTGGGCCGAAAAAGCGGTCCGAATGCAAGTTTCTTGACCTTGTTCTCGCCGGGGCCATGATGCGGGCATGTTTTTTGGTCATTTACAGTCCCTGGACTGGCTGCCGGTGCGCACGTGGCGGGCCGATGAGCATGGGGTTTCGCGTGATATGGCGGCGGTATTAACGATTGCGGGATCGCTGACTCGTTTTCTTGAGCGGCATTATGCCATGCGGCTTGAGGTTCGTTTGCATGACCAGTTTGTGGACCGGGCGGGTTCGAGTGAGGCCGCGCTGCTTTCGTGCGATGGAGGAGCTCCGGCTTTGCGGCGGCATGTGTCACTTCTACACCGAAAATCCGTAATGTTTGATGCGGAGTCGGTCTTACCGCTGGATGGTCTTTCCACGGATTTGATACAGGAGTTGCAGGAGGGGAGCAAGCCACTGGGCAATCTACTGCTCGATCGTGGGCTTTTGCTGGCCCGATCGGATTTATGTGTGGCCCGGTTTGTGGACGAAGGGTTGCATGCCGGGCGTTGGGCGCGCCGCTCGGTGCTGCGCTCGGAGTCCGGCACGCAGGCGCTGGTGGTGGAAGTGTTTCACAACGAAATCTGGAGCCGCATTGCGCAGACAGCGAGGCGGTATCGTTCATGAAGATGCGCCCGGTAGGAGCGGCGGGCGATTGGATACGATTATTGCGTATGGATCGGCCCGTGGGTTACTGGTTGTTGCTGTGGCCCACGCTGTGGGGGTTGCTGGCCGCGTCCCATGGGCGTCCGGAGCCAAAGAATCTGCTGATTTTTGTAGCGGGCGTATTTCTGATGCGCTCCGCCGGATGCGTGATTAATGATTTTGCCGACCGTGGGTTTGATCCGCATGTTGAGCGGACCAGAGATCGACCAATTGCTGCCGGACGTATCGCATCAGGAGTAGCGCTGGCCGGATTCGTATTCATGTTGCTCATCGCTCTGCTGCTGGTGAGTCAAACTTCCCTGTTAGTCATTGAACTGGCGGTGGCGGGTGCGTTATTGGCTGCCATTTACCCTTTCCTGAAACGTTTTACACATTTCCCTCAAGCCTGGCTGGGGATGGCCTTCGGCTGGGGCGCGGTGATGGCATGGGCGGCGGAAACGGGCAGTGTGACGAACTCACCGGTTCCATGGTTGCTGTTTGCCGCCAATATTTGCTGGTCGTTATCATATGATACGGCCTATGCCATTGGAGATCGTGCTGATGATACAAAGATTGGCGTCAAATCCACGGCCCTGTGGTTTGGTGACAAGGCCGTTGCGGCAGTGATTGGATTGGGCGTTGCCATGCTGGCCATGCTGGCTGCCATATGCTGGCAATATGGCGGCGTATCCTGGCTGGGCTGGTTCCTCGCCGCGGCTTGGCAGACGTATCTTTTCATTCGCCTGCTACGCGGTGGCGAGGTATGGAGTTTCCCTTTTTTTCTCAAATCTCACTGGACGGGGATGTTGTTTTGTCTTGGTTTTGTTGTTTCCTGATTCAGCCATGGCAGTCGATTCAGAACGGAGCCCCAATATGAATTCAGGTGGATCGGAACAATGCGAGTTTCATCCACATCATATATCAAAACGAAGGCGTAGCCCGTCACGGGCCGATGCTACAATGCTAGACCAAGCCCCGTTTTTCGTTTGTCTATAGCCCAGTTGACTGGCAGACTGGCCGGGTCGGATCATGGGGGAAGATGATAGCTGGATGAGTCAAATAGTGGCAGGCACGACAACTAAGGTACGACAGTCAGGTACGGTGACGGTCTTTGACAGGTGGGCACTGAGAAGATTTCTCAACACGATTGGCAACCCGCCTGTGCCGTTCGCATTGTGGGATGGCGTTGATGTCTATGCCTCGGATGCCGAACCGGTCGGCCGTATCGTGATCCATGACCGCAAGAGTTTTATCAATATGCAGCTCAACCCGAATCTCGGCTTCGGGGATGGATTCTCTGCCGGTTCCATCGAGGTGGAAGGCGATTTTACCGCGTGCCTGGAAGCCCTTCTCCGTGCCATGCCCGTAGGTGTTGATGTCAGCATGCTGACAAAAGTGATGCGCTTGCTTCCAAGCATGCGTGCCAACACGCTGTCCAGATCACGCGAGAACATTCACCGCCATTACGATATTGGCAACGATTTCTACAGACTCTGGCTCGATAAGGAATTGGTCTACAGTTGCGCTTATTACACCACTGACTCGGATACGCTAGAGGCCGCTCAGCTAAAGAAAATGGATCATGTGTGCCGCAAGCTTCGGCTTAAGCCGGGGGAGACGGTGGTCGAAGCCGGATGCGGCTGGGGTGCCCTGGCCCGCCATATGGTCCGCCACTATGGGGTTAAAGTCAGGGCCTATAACATCTCCCATGAGCAGATCAAATATGCACAGGAGCGCGCCATAGCTGAGGGGCTGGATGACCGGGTGGAATATATCGAAGACGACTACCGTAATATTACGGGTGAGTATGATGTCTTTGCCTCAGTGGGCTTGCTCGAGCATGTGGGCAGAGAAAATTATAAGACGCTGGGTGCGGTGATCGACCGCAGTCTGAAAGAGGGCGGCCGGGGCCTGATTCATTCCGTCGGGCGCAGCAAGCCGCTGCCCATTGGCGAATGGATTGAAAAGCGGATTTTCCCTGGCTCCTATGTCCCGTCCCTGTGCGAAATGATTGACATTTTTGAGCCGCATGACCTTTCCGTCCTCGATGTTGAAAATCTGCGGCTGCATTATGCCAAGACGCTGAAGGAATGGCTGGAGCGCTTTGATGATGCCAGCGATACTGTGGAGAATATGTATGATGCCCCGTTTGTCCGCGCCTGGCGGCTGTATCTGGGCGGATGCAGCGCTGCCTTCGCCAGCGGCGATCTGCAACTGTTCCAGGTGCTGTTTAACCGTGAGCGCAACAACGACACGCCCTGGACGCGCGCGCATCTTTATCATGATTAAGGCCCGATAGGCCGAATGAAATCCTGTGACGTCCTGATTGTCGGTGGCGGCCCGGCCGGCAGCACTTGCGCCTGGAAGCTCAGGCAGGCTGGCCTTGATGTGTGTGTGCTGGACAAGAGTCGCTTTCCACGCGATAAGGTATGCACCGGCTGGGTTACGCCGCAGGTGTTGCAGTCCCTGCATATCAGGCCGGAGGAATATGCCAGAGACAGGGTATTGCAGCCGATCAGCGCCTTTCGTACCGGTGTGATCGGCGGCTCCGCGCTGGAAACATCTTACGATGAGCCGGTCAGCTACGGCATCCGGCGCTGCGAATTCGATCATTATCTGCTTGATCGCTCCGGTGCGCGCCTGTATCTCGGTGAATCAGCCAAAGACATTAAGCGAACCAGTGAGGGGTGGGTCGTAAACGGGCACATCCAGACCCGGTTGTTGATCGGTGCCGGTGGTCATTTCTGCCCGGTAGCACGTCTGCTTGGCGAGGTGCCACGCAATGAGCCGGTGATTGCCGCCCAGGAAACCGAGTTCGAGATGAGCGTAGCGCAGCGTAAAAGCTGCCCGGTGAGAGGGGAGATGCCCGAGCTGTATTTCTGTCCGGATATACAGGGCTACGGATGGTGTTTTCGCAAAGGCGATTTCCTGAATATCGGCCTTGGCCGCCGGGACAGCCACAAACTCTCGGCACATGTCGCGGACTTCTGCGTCTGGCTGCAGGAAACGGGCCGTATTCCATGGGATCTCACGCGGTCCTTCAAGGGGCATGCCTATCTCGTCTATGGACAGGCCAGACGCAAGCGGACGGACGATGGCATGCTGCTGATTGGCGATGCCGCAGGCCTTGCCTATAAGGAGAGCGGCGAAGGCATCCGGCCTGCTATAGAGTCCGGTCTGCTTGCCGCACAAGTTGTATCCAGTTGTGCCGGAAAATACGCCGCGGCGCAGCTTTCTCGTTATGAGGATCTGCTGCAGGCCCGCTTCGGGCAGCCTTCCTTTATTGACTTGAGCGGCTTGCTTCCCTCCGCTTTGACGCAGGCAATTGCGCGAAGGTTGTTTGCATCACGCGGGTTTACCAAGCGGGTGTTGATCGAACGCTTCTTTTTGCGCCTTCATCGGCCCCCGTTGCAGGCGGAGTCCTGAACTTTTCTGCAAGGAGACAGAGGCTTGTCTATATTCCGCAGGAGAGTATCATTGAAGTTTAGATATGGGGGCGTCCCGGTTTCGACGGAGATGCTGACCCTCATAGTGCATGCCGGGTTGGCTTACCCGTAATAAGGCCAACGGCAATTAACTGCCAACGACGACGTAGAACTAGCTTACGCTGCGTAAGTTACCCCGCTCTCGAGGTGCCCATCCATTGGGAATCCGGGGTCATTTAGATGGGATCGTTCCGGTTGCTGGAGGCTCGTGGCGAAGGAATTAAACTTTTACGAACCGACCTGATGGATGCCTTGTCCGTTCAGTTTCTGTCAGGTGCTGTTTGAATGGACTAAGCATGTAGATCTGTGAGCTGATGATTTTCGGACGCGGGTTCGACTCCCGCCGCCTCCACCA
>BTQQ01000123.1:0-5252 GCA_036985955.1 Zetaproteobacteria bacterium
TCAAGCTTTTCCTTGCCGGATGCTCGCAATTGTTCGGTCAGGCCTTCCATGGGCGGCAACATCATTTCCGGCATTTCGGCGTAATACACCTGTGCGGCGACAATATGCAGCAGATGCAGTTCGGCCTTGTACTGGCGGGCCAGCCCTGCCGCGGCATGTGCCGCATTCGTGGCGGACCCGGAAAAATCCGTCGGGGCAAGAATACACTGGTATCCGGGCATCGTATCCTCCGTGTGATGTCTCTCTTCGTAAGTATAGTCCGAAACAGCGATTCGTGTTCTGTTCTGCTATAGTCAGAGTATAGTCAAAGAAGAGAGAAGTCTGGAGGTGCGAAATGGATAGGAACTGGCTAAGAAGCAGTGCGCTATTGCTTGCTTTGATATGTGTGGCGGGATGGATGCCAGTTGCGGTAGCAGGCGCCATGAAGGTCAAGGCCACGGAGAAGGTTGAGGATGCCGGTGAAGTGATGCGCACCATCATGAACAGTCCCGACAAGAGCATTCCCAAGGATTTACTGCGCCAATCGGCGGGTGTGGCCATTTTTCCCGGTGTGATCAAGGGTGGTTTTTTTATCGGTGGCAAATATGGCAAGGGTTTGGTGATGCGGCATAACCCCAAAACAGGACGCTGGTCACCGCCCGCATTCTATTCCATTGCCGCGGCCTCCTATGGCCTGCAATTTGGCGGTCAGTCCACCGATCTGGTGCTGGTCATCATGAATAATCAGGGCATGAAGGGGCTTATCAAAAGCGAATTTACCCTGGGGGCTGATGCCTCGGTAGCTGCCGGCCCTGTTGGCCGTAAGGCGCAGGCCAATGTGGATGTGGAACTGAAAAGCGCCATTTACTCCTATTCACGTTCCCGCGGCGCGTTTATCGGCATTTCGCTGGAAGGCTCGAAGCTGAACAGTCTTGTCGAGTATAATGAAGGGTATTACGGCAAGGCGCTAACACCCAGAGAGATTCTTTTCAAGGGCAAGGCAAGAGCACCCAAATCCGCATTGACGCTGATGGCCAATATGCGGCGCTATGCAAAGTAGTTGCCCGGATTGATTTATGCGGTGTTCGCCTGGCGGAGGAGCCTGCGGATGACCTGACTTAACACACTGACCTGAAAGGGTTTGGTGATCACATCGGCATGATCCATGTGGAGTTTGTGATCCAGGGAATCATTCATATCGTAGCCGGTGATGAAGAGGAGTGGCAGTTTGGGCCGGATTTTGCGTATTTGTCCGGCTGCGGCCACACCACCCATCTGCGGCATAATCAGGTCGAGCAGGGCAAGGTCTATATCATCCTTGAAGGCTTTCATACATTGAACAGCTTCCTTGCCATCCGTCACAGCCTTAACCTTGTAGCCGATCTTTGTCAGCACTTCACAGGCGGCCTCGCGCACCAGTTCTTCATCGTCCGCAATGAGAATGGTTTCCCCCCGGCCCAGCAGAATCTCACCGGAATCATCGTTAACAAGATCGCTTTCCATGCCATCCGCTACCGGAAGATAAAGATGCACTGTCGTGCCGTTGCCTTCCGAGCTTTCCACATTGATCATGCCCCCCATCGATTCCATGGCGCCATAAGCCATGGCCAGGCCCATGCCGGTTCCCTGGCCCACGTCCTTGGTGGTAAAGAATGGGTCAAATACCCTTTCCAGATTCTTTTGTGCAATACCGCAGCCGTTGTCGGCGATAGCGATATGCGCAAGAGCTGGATGGGCCGCCATCTTCGGATGCTGCTGGCGGAAAGTTTTATCGATGCGAAGCTGCTCCAGCTTGATATTGATGTGACCCGGCTTGGTACCTTCCAGCGCATCGAATGCATTGCCGATGATGCTGCCAAGAATCTGTTTCAGCTGGGGGGCATCGGCACGGGCGATCAGTTCATCCGACATTTCAAGGCTCATGTCCACATGCTTCGGGATGTTTATCTTCTCCAGGCGAAATATCTCCTCCACCGTTTTGTTCAGAACGATCTTGTGAATCTTCGATGGATGCTTGCGGCCAAAGGTGAGCATCTGGTCAATCAACGTTGCCGCCCGGTTGATCAGGGACTCAATGCGTGACAACCGTTCGGCCTGCTTCGGCTGGCTGATAAGTTCCATCTTAAGCAGAAACACATTGCCGACGATTCCCGCCAGCATGTTGTTGAATTCATGTGCAATACCGCCCACCAGTGTGCCGACCGCCTCCATTTTCCGGGCGTGGTTTTGCATCCTGAACAGCTCGGCCTCCTTCTGTTTGCGTTCAGAGATGTCATTGCTGACGCCAACAATCGTTGCAAGTTTGCCATTTTCGGTATATTGAAGATAAAGGTTTTCACCAACCCAGCATGCTTCGGCATCGTATTGATCATGATCCGTCTGATAAGCCAGATCGAGATGTGTTAAGTGGTTCTCCATGGCATCCTGTAGCGTTTCACGCAGCTCCTGTTGCCGGAAGGTATTTTCAAGCCATGACCACAATGGCGTATGTAGCAGTTGTTCGGACGGTGTTCCAAATATGATATCTGTCTCCGAGAAAAATTCTCCATATTCGAGATTTGTATCGGCGCGCCAGGCGCAACCCGGTACCATGTTCAGGAGATGTTCCATGCGATGCACATCCTGCTTATGGTGTTCCTGCAGATGCTCATAGGTGTTGAGAATATCCACAGCTTCATCCGGCAGTGTCTCTTCCAGTTCGTGCAGGATGTTTTCCGGAACTACCTCACCGGCATCGATGATAGTCCTGATTTTTTCCACTGGCTTCACGAGTTGCTGGCGTAGCGCGTAGTGAAGCGCTTTGATAGATAGCCCGAGCAGCGTAAGTAGCAGCAGGGCGGCCATGAATGTTGAGGATTCGATGACGGCATCAATCGAGCGGTCATCCATGATCAGAAAGAGTATGGAATTCTGGTTTGGAATTGGCGCCTGATATAAATGCAAATGAGGCATTCTGGCAACGATATCAGGTAGATTTACGGCCGTGATGGGCTCACTCGATCGCAGAACAGGATATTGTTGTGCCTGAAGAAAGCTGTGGAGCAGTTTCCCGCTGGCATCAATGAGCAGAATGCCGGCAATCTCCGGCTCTTGAATCAGCGTATTGCTTTCTTCCCGGATAGAGCGGGTATCCTGATGTTCCAGATATTTGGCGAACTCAGCGGTTTGATAGGACAGGCGCGCATAGGCCTGTCGATCCAGCATATAGTCTCTCAGATGCGTGAATGTAAATGTAAAAGTAATCGCCAGGATAAGAAAAAAGCAACCACTCCAGACCAGAATGGAGCGGGTCAGTGCATTTCGAAGTGAAGGGCGCAGTTGCTTCATGCTGTGCTGTTCATCCTGATCAACCCCCACATACGATTGTCAGGTTTTTTGCCTTTCCGGCATCATCCTGATGCTAGTATAGACTACACCTTCTACACTCTGAATTGCCTGTTTGTCAAAATTAATTATTTAATCTCCATCAGGCATTCATCAGGATTGACGTTATCACCGACGCAGGCATGAATCGCTTTGACCGTGCCGGAAACCGGTGCATGTACCGGATTCTCCATCTTCATGGCTTCGACCACCAGTACGGTGTCTCCGGCCTCAACCTGTTGGCCTGCCTCGGCATGGATAGCTACAATGCGCCCTGGCATGGGGGTCGTTACATCATTATCCGATCTGGCTTTGGGTCGGAGTGAACCTTTGGAGGCTTTCCTGGCGTCAATGGCGCCATCGGCAGTTGGAATCACCTCGGTGAGGGTCTCTACCATCACCTCTTCAAGCACATTATCCACTTTTACGTAGAAAGGCCGCATATCGGCGCTTTTGTGGCCCGTTCCTTCAATGCTGACATGGTAGTCTTCACCGTGAATGGTGAGGTTGAATTCGGTGGGGGCCAGAGGGATGGCCGCAGGTGCCGCAGGTACGTCAGCCGCAGGTGCTTCCAGCGGCTCCGGCTTGAATGTTCCGGCTGCACGTTCTTCAAAAAATTCCAGCGCGATAGCCGGAAACAGGGCATAGGAAAGGACATCTTCCACACTCCTGGCCTTGTCGCCCACTTCGCGTGTCAGCGCATCAAGTTCCGGTTCGATCAAGTCGGCTGGACGCACATCCACAGTCTCTTCGTCACCCAGCGCCAGTCTGCGAACATCCTCGTTGATCTCGCCCAGGGACCGACCGTACATACCCTTCAGATAAGCCTTGGTTTCATTGGTAATGACTTTATATTTTTTGCCGGACACGACGTTCAGAACGGCCTGTGTGCCGACAATCTGGCTGGTTGGCGTCACCAGAGGCGGGTAGCCGAAGTCCGCGCGCACCCGCGGCACTTCATCCATGACCTCATCCATACGTTCCAGCGCGCCCTGTTCCTTGAGCTGGTTGGCAAGATTGGAAATCATGCCGCCGGGAATCTGATTGGTTTGAACGCGAGTATCCACGCCGGTGAAATCTGATTCAAAACGGGCATATTTCTTGCGCACCTCACGGAAATAAGCGGCAATTTCCTGGAGCAAATCAAGGTTCAGGCCGGTATCGAATTCGGTGCCCGCGAATGCCGCGACCATGGCTTCCGTGGGCGCATGACTGGTTCCGCCCGCCAATGGTGAAATAGCCGTATCAATAATGTCGCAACCGGCATGCACGGCTTCCCATTCCACCATTTCAGCCAGCCCGGCCGTGGCATGGCTGTGCAGATGCAATGGAATGGAGACCGCCTGTTTCAGGGAGGTAATCAGTTCGCGCGCGGCGTGAGGTGTGAGCAATCCCGCCATGTCCTTGATGGCCAGCGTATCGCAGCCCAGATCTTCGAAGCCCTTACCCAGATCAACAAAGTATTCGAGCGTATGTACGGGACTGATGGTGTAGCAAATCGCACCTTCGGCGTGGCGCTCGTTCTTTTTTACCTGAGCGGTAGCCACGCGCACATTGCGCAAATCATTCATGGCATCGAAAATACGGAACACATCCACGCCGTTGGCGCATGCCATATCCACAAACTTCTTCACCACATCGTCGGCATAGTGGCGGTAGCCGAGCAGGTTCTGACCACGTAGAAGCATTTGCAGCGGTGTATTGGGGATGGCTTTCTTCAGTTCACGCAGACGAATCCACGGTCCTTCCTTGAGGTAGCGCAGACAGGTGTCGAATGTGGCGCCGCCCCATGCCTCAATTGACCAGAAACCGACGGCATCCAGCTTCTCGCAGATGGGCAGCATATCGTCCAGGCGCATACGCGTAGCGAGCAGCGACTGGTGACCGTCGCGTAATGCCAGTTCGGTAAT
>BTQQ01000124.1:0-5188 GCA_036985955.1 Zetaproteobacteria bacterium
CCAATCGCCTGCGCCAGAAAATCCATCCGGTCCACACCCCAGAAGAGTTGTGGTTTGCCTGCGCCTTTAAGAATAAAGGTGGGAGCACCAAACGCACCCGCCTTGTAGGCTGTTTCGGTATTTGCGCGCAGTTCGGCCATGCATTGTTCGGGATTGTCCGGCGTGGCCCACTCGCCGGGAAGACGGGCCTGTTGCATCACTTCTTCCACCCATCCGTCGTGATCCGGCTTGATGTTTCCAGACCACAACGCATCGAACACGGCGATACTGAACCGCTCGCGATCCGCGCCATTCAGCGCCTGCGCTGCTACGAGGGCCGGTCTGGCATCAAAGAAGACAGGTTTCTGCATCACCAGCGGCACATCCAGATGTGCGGCCCAGCGTTTGAGTTCGCGCAGTAGATACAACCCTTTGTTGCGTACTTTCGTGGGCGGCGTATTACCGGACATTTGCATCAGTTGCGGCAGTAGAAAGGGTGTCCAGTTGACTTCGATGTGATGTTCCCGGCTGAATGCGGGCATACGGCAGCAGGCCAGATAGCTAAAGGGACTGACGAAATCGTAATAGAAATCAACGCTTGGCATGTCCACGGCTGTTTCAGCTTAAAGGATATCCAGTACGGATTCCGGCGGGCGGCCAATGGCGGCCTTGCCATTGCTCACCACGATGGGACGCTCAATCAGAACGGGATGTTCCACCATCAGCCTGACCTGTTCCTCACGGGGCAGGTCATGGCCCTTGATGAATTGCGCATACTCAGCTTCCCCCTTGCGCATCAAATCCTCCGGTTCCTTGCCCAGCATGGTGAGGATTTGCTCAAGCTCGGCCTCGGAGGGTGGATTTTTCAGGTATTCGATGATGTCCGGGTTAACATTGCGTTCCTCCAGCAGCGCCATGGTGGCGCGGGATTTGGAACAGCGGGGATTGTGATAGATGGTGACAGCCATAAAACCTCCTGTGGAAATCCTTATTGAATATAAAGGTGCAACAACCTGATGATATGCTCAATGGTTCGCAACAGTGTCATGATATGGGTTCCAATGATGCATATTTTAGCATCAAACGCTTCGTTCCGGCATGGCGGAATTGTACGGACACGCGTATGGCGTCGCCTGCACCCTCCACGCCGAGCACCACGCCCTCGCCGAAACTGGGATGGCGAACCGAAATACCGATGCTGATTCCGTCAGAAGGTTGCATGGGCGCGGTGAAGGTCTGCGCTTCGTCACGTTCGAGCACATCGGGTGATAACGTGGCGATGAAACGGCTGGGTAGCGGAAAAATCATGTCGCCAAACATGCGGCGCATGCGTGCGGACGTGAGCAGTAAACGGTTTTTGGCTCGTGTCACACCCACATACAGCAGGCGGCGTTCTTCGCTGATGCCCGACTCGCCTTCATCCAGCGCCCGTTGATGCGGCAGCAGCCCGTCTTCCACGCCAGCCAGCACCACCGTATCGAACTCCAGGCCTTTGGCCCGGTGCAGGCTCATCAGGGCCACAACATTATCGTCCTGTTGATTACGGCGATTGGCTTCATCGCTCACGTCCTCACCGCTTTGCAGCAATGCCGCGCGATCCATGAACTCGATGGGTGTCATGTCCCCGGTTGCGGCCACGGTGATAAAATCCTGCAAGGCGCCGATGTTTTCCATACGGGACTCCGCCTCCAGTTGCCCCTGCCCTTTGAGGCTTTCCACATAACCGCTGGCTTCCAGTAGTGCACCCATGCCCATATCCGGTGCTTTTTCGGCCGTTTTACGCTGTTCGATGATGATGCGCGCCAGTGGTGCAAGCTTGGCGGCGGGGCCTGTGCCACCATTTTCAGCGAGAGCATCCAACCAGTCAGCGGCGCGCAGTCCCGAGGCGGCAAGCATTTGTAAAATAGCTTCCTGACCCACCGCACCAATGCCGCGTTTGGGTTTGTTGCATATGCGGAGCAAATGCATGGCATCGGCACAGCGGTGCAGAATTGCCCAATAAGCCAGTGCATCCTTGATTTCCATCCGTTCAAAAAAGCCCATGCCGCCGATAACCCGGTAGGGAATATTTTCCTCACGCAAGCGCTGCTCAATGGGCAGGGACTGCCGGTTCGAGCGATAGAGCACGGCCAGTTCATTCCATGGCGTACCGGTATCGCGCCGTTGCTTGAGAAAGGCGGCAATGCGCCGCGCTTCATCGTATTCGTCATTGCATACCATCCATCGTGGGATGATGCCCGTCTCGCGCGTTGGTTTGAGTGCCTTCTCATGACGATGGGGATTGGATTCAATGATGGCATTGGCCAGTTCGAGAATAGCGCCGCTGGAACGGTAATTTTCCTCCAGCCGGTGAGTGTCCGCCCCGTTCCATACCTGTTCAAAATCCAGAATATGACGCACATCGGCACCACGCCAGCCATAAATACTCTGGTCGTCATCACCGACTACGGTCAGATTGCGATGCTCGCGGCATAGCAGCAACAGCCATTGGTGCTGGGCCGGATTGGTGTCCTGATATTCATCCACCAGCACATAATCAAAACGACTGCGTATCGCGGCGGCCACATCCTCGTGATCGCGCAGCAGTATCACCGTATTGAGAATCAGATCGGAAAAATCCATGCGCTCCAGCTGTTTCAGTTCCGTCTGATACGTGGCATAAAGCTCGCGCATGTCTATACCATTCCATGCCTGTTCGGGTGCTTCGGCAGGCAGCAGTCCCGCGTGTTTGCAGTGCTCGATCCAGCCAGTGAGATAGTTGGGATGCAGTTTGTCCGTATCAATATTGCGCGCTTTGAGCAGACGCCTGACCAGTGTCTTCTGATCATCGGCGTCAATGACCTGAAACGATTTCGGATAGCCGAGCACGGTTGCATGACGGCGCAGGAAACGCAGTGAAATAGCGTGGAACGTGCCGGAAACTACGCCGCCGCCATCATCGCCGATGAGCAGACTTAGGCGCGTCTTGAGTTCGGCGGCGGCCTTATTGGTAAACGTCACGGCCAGGATGCGGTGGGGCGGGATGCCACGATGGGCAATCAAATGGCCGACACGGTGAATAATGGTACGCGTTTTGCCGGAACCGGCACCGGCGAGAATCAGTTGCGGACCATCTCCCGCCTGTACGGCCGCTTCCTGCGCCGCGTTAAGCTGCATCAGTGTGTCTGCTCGCCATGCTTCACAATCAGCTTGTGGTAGGTGGAGAATACTGCGTTGCGTGAGAGCACGCCCAGCACTTTGCGGGGATTGTCTTTTGATACCACGGGTAACTGCTCAAACACTGCCTGATCGAAAATGTGGATGGCGGTAAGCAGGCTGTCGTGCTCGGAGATGGTTTGCACATTACGGTTGGCTATTTCCGAGGCAACGGTGAGCTGGTCCATGCTGGAATCCAGCAACCATGGCTGAAGATCGGCGAAGCTGATGATGCCCAGCATGTTTTCATTATCGTCCATGACGACGACACACCCCTTGCCGGAATCCACATAAACCTGTTTGAGTTCCGCCAGACGTGTATGTTCGTGTACGCTGGGAATAGGCCGCCAGGGGATTCGTGTCACCCTGACCGCGCGCAACCACGACTGCTCCAGTCCCCAGCTTGTCTCGATACCGTGTTCTGCCAGCGCCTCGGTAAATACCGATTCGCGGCCAAATATGCGTTTGGTCAGCGTGGCTACAATGCAGGCAGCCATCAGTGGCAGCATGATGTGGTAATCTGATGTTAATTCGAACACCATGATCATAATGGTGATCGGTGCTTGCAGGGCGGCAGCGGTTAAAGCACCGCTGGCTACCAGCGCATACGCCCCGGAACTTTCGGTGAAGGCAGGTGAAATATCATGGACAATGCCGCCGAACAGGCCTCCTGCCATGGCTCCCAGAAAAAGAGCCGGACCCAGCAAGCCGCCGGGAAAGCCCGCGGAGAAGCTGATCGCCGTAGCCAATAGCTTGCTAAACAGAATGATGGCGAGAAAAGCGCTGACAGGCAGCATCAAGCCAAGCAATACAGGGTCTATTTTTTCAAGCAGTACCGATCCGACGGTGCCGTAGCCGATGGACATGATCTGTGGAACCGCTAAACCCAGCACGCCGATGGCGGCGCCTGCTATGGCGGGCCTGAAAATCCGGTTTGGAATGTGGCGGATTAGGAAGATACGCGCGGGGGCCAGTGTTTTGATTAGAATGGATGCAATCAGGCCACAAAAAATACCAATAGCAACATATACCCATATCTCCCAACTACTGACCAAATGATATTCGGGGATAATAAAAGCGGGAAAATTGCCCAGTTCAGATCGCGAGATGACCGTTGCCATGACAGAAGCAATAACGATTGGACTAAACGTGGCCATGGCGTAGTCCGCCAATATAACCTCAGTGGCGAACAACACGCCCGCGATGGGCGTGTTGAATGAAGCGGCGATACCCGCAGCCACGCCGCAGCCAATCAGGGTTCGTATTTGTTGTTCCGTCAGTCCCAGCCAGTGGCCGATTTCCGATGCGATGACTGCCCCCAGAGCCACGGTCGGTCCCTCACGACCCAGGCTTGCACCGCTGCCTATGCTAATGGCCCCGCCAACTGTTTCCGTGATCATCTGCTTCCGGTTGATGCGGCCACGGTGTTCCACGAGATCGGCCAGCACGCCGGCAACACCACGAAAATCACCTTTTTTGAGTAAATGCGCATTGATCCATCCGATCAGCAAGCCAGCGATGGTTGGCGCCAACAGATAAACATACCAGGGAAGGTCGCCAATCGCTTTATCCCACGCAGTTTCTCCTGTCCAGAGACTGGAAACCCATTCTATTCCATAGCGCAGTAGCAAAGCAGCATAAGCGGCAATCACGCCAACACCGATCGCCAGAACGCTGAGATACAGTATATCCTGGCTTTTCAGCCATGCGAGGCCGTTTCTGTTCAGTTGCCTGAATCTGGTTCGCGTGGAAATAAGGCGCCTCCGGATGATGCGGTTAATCAGGTGGCGATAGTAACGATTTCAACGCCTGCCGGATAGAGAAGAGACGAGTACCAACAGTCTTTACGCCAGGGAAGTGCTGATTATTAATCAGCACTTCCCTAGTCTTACGCCATGTTCACCATTCTTCTCGGTATGGCCGGAATTATCGCTGCGGGGTTGGCCTGGCGCATTATACTGGGCGGTAAGTCCGCTGAGGTGATTCGCAGCCACCTGGCCAGGGCGGTTTATGA
>BTQQ01000125.1:0-5138 GCA_036985955.1 Zetaproteobacteria bacterium
GGCAGCGGTTCCGGCGCCTTCGCCGCTGCCATCAAGGCGGTCGAGGAAGGCGCTCAAGTGACCATGATCGAGGGCGGTGAGGTCATCGGTGGCACCTGCGTCAACGTAGGTTGTGTTCCATCGAAGATCATGATCCGTGGCGCTCACATTGCCCATCTGCAAGGACATCACCATTTCAATGGTTTGCCATTGAGCACGCCCAGGATTAATCGCAAGGCCATGGTAAGGCAACAACAACAGTTGGTAGAGACGCTTCGCCATGCCAAATACGAAAACATTCTAGAAACCAACCCCGATATTAATTTAGTTCGTGGGATGGCACGGTTTAAAGACGCCAGCACGCTTGTTGTCACCAAAGCAGGTGGTGATGAGAAAGAGATCACGGCGGATCGTATTCTGTTGGCGGTGGGTGCCAGCCCATCGATACCCGATACCAAAGGTTTGAAAGACACGCCCTACTGGACATCGACGGAGGCATTACTTGCTGAACAAGTGCCTGAGCATTTAATTGTATTAGGTGCGTCCGTCGTCGCTCTGGAGCTGGCACAAGCCTTTCATCACATTGGAGCAGAAGTCACTGTGTTGGCGCGCAGTACCCTGCTATCAAAAGAAGACCCGGAGATTGGCGAAGGACTACAGGCAGTATTTGAAGCGGAAGGAATTAATGTCATGTTAAAAACCTCGCCAAAATCAGTCAGCCATGATGGCAAACAATTTATTCTGCAAACCAACAGCGGCGAAGTACAGGGCGACCAGTTACTGGTGGCAACCGGTCGTGCGCCCAATACGGCGGCACTGGGTCTGGCTAATGCGGGAGTGAAAACCGACCAACGCGGCCGTATTATTATTGATGGCCATATGCGTACCAATGTAGAAAACATTTACGCCGCCGGGGACTGCACCAGTCAACCGCAATTTGTCTATGTCGCTGCCGCTGCCGGTACCCGAGCCGCTATTAATATGACCGGTGGTGATAAAGCCATCGATTTGTCCGTCATGCCCGCCGTCGTATTTACCGACCCGCAAGTGGCTACCGTAGGTTTAAGCGAACGACAAGCCAGGGATCAAGGGCTGGACGTCGGCAGCCGCACCCTGGAACTGGAGAATGTGCCTCGTGCCCTGGCCAATATGGACACGCGGGGTTTTATCAAGCTGGTAGCGGAAAAGGACAGTGGCCGTATTGTCGGTTGCCAGGTATTGGCCCATGAGGGTGGCGAGATTATCCAGACTGCAGCCCTGGCAATACGCAACAAAATGACCATCGAAGATCTGGCGAACCAGTTATTCCCGTATTTAACGATGGTGGAAGGGCTAAAATTAACGGCGCAAACCTTTAATAAGGACGTGAAACAACTTTCCTGTTGTGCGGGTTAAAAAAGATGAAAGCCTTGTCCTTGACGACAGCATTGCTGTTTTTGTCATTTGCTCAGTCCTCAATGGCAGGGTTTTTTGATCTTGCACCAGAAAAATTGCCCTATGCCGCACCGGACGTCCAGTTTATCAGTAATTCAAAACCACACTCGCTGAAAGAATACAAAGGGCGCAAGGTGATGCTGTGGCTGTTCTCTACCTGGTGCCATACCTGCATCGCCAGTGTCCGATTAATGCGGGATAAGCAGCCCACATGGGAGAAGACCGGCCTGGTGATTATCGCCCTGCGTAATTACAAAAATGGCGGCTACCCGGGCCCGGATATGGCAACGTTTATGAAAAAGGTGGCGCCACAAATTAAAAACAAGAAAAACTGGATCACCGGTGAAGCCACAGAAGAAATGGATCAACAATTCAATGCCAAAAAGCACCCCGATATTTATTTCTTGATTGATGAAAACGGAGTGGTACAAAATGTCAGCACCGCGCCAACAGCAACCATGAAGAAAATCCTGAATTTTGCCCATGGAACTTCACGGTGAACACAATTATTAATGCCGTAAGAACCGTTCTGGGTATCCGGTACTATCAATGGATTGCCGGGATTGGTTTTCCGGTGTTTCTGGTGTTGTATCTCATAACCCTGCCCGCCTCCTACACGGGCGGTTACAGCAGTTTTGCCGCCCTGAAATATTTAACGCCAACGCTGGTCGGATTCTCGGTACTCATGGCCGCGTTGGTGGCTTTGCTGATCCCGCTGGTTGTTTATTTAATTAAACAAGGCCGGAAAAGCAGTAAGTCCTCCGCCACCGGGGGACTGCTGGTCGGTTTTCTTACGCCCATATTATGTTGTTCGCCTATTCTGCCGATTGTTATCAGTTTCATCGCCAGCCTGCTGCCCATGCTGGGTGGTGCCTTTGGTGTGCGTATTCAGGGCTTTATCGCCACTCACCAAATAGAACTGTTTATCACCGCCAGTCTGTTACTTTTGTTTGCGTTATACCAGAATGCCAAAAAGGTCATCAACGGTGTGCAGTGTGGGGTCTGATTCATGAAGGCCTATACCGTTTCCAGACTGGCCGAAGATGCCGGTGTCAGTGTGCATGTAGTCCGTGATTACGAATTGCGTGGGCTGTTGTGTCCCTGTCGATGCACACCGAATGGGTACCGGATTTATGATGAACAGGTACTACAACGCTTGCAGTTTATATTAGCCGGTAAGGTCGCCGGGATTTCTCTGAGTGCATTATCCGAGTTATGTCAGGCTATGGATAACTCGGATCCCAAGGCAGTAAAACAGAGCATGACCAGCATCGGGAAAACACTGGATCAGGGTCAACAGGCCATTCGCTATTTTCGTCGCAGCCTGAATTGTTGTATCGAATCAGAAGTCAAAAAGAAAACTTCCAATCGATGATAGTCGCTCAATGCAGGTTTAACGAAAAAGTTAAGGAGCCAATTCATGAAAGAATTTTTTAAACAGTTCACCGGGGTGTTCGGTGCGGGTATTGCCGCGGCCTGTTGCCTGGGCCTGCCGGTAGTGCTGACCGCCGTCGGTGCCGTCGGGCTGGGTTTTATTGTTCACGATGTCTACCTGTTCCCCCTGTTTGTCGGCTTTGTGGGTTTGAGCCTGTGGTTACTGTATCGCTCTGCGAAAACACATCAAAATATGCGGCCATTCTGGTTAAGTACTAGCGGCGGAGTTGTGGGTGCTGCTGCACTGTGGCTGTTGGTGACCGGATTTTATCCCTTGCCCTGGCTGATATATGCGAGCTTGGCGGTTTTAATCAGCGGCAGTGTCTGGGACTTCATCAATGGCCGCAAGACGGCGGCCTGTGCCACGGGAGGTGTTTGCGAAACAAAGGCACCGGTCAATATGGGCAGGCGCGCCACCACGGGTGCCGCTCTGAGCGTCAGCGCGGCAGCGGTCTTTTATGGCCTGTACAAATCTGTGGATGTGTTTATCGACGAGGCCAAAACGGGGGAGATTGCCTGCTGGGGAATTAATGCCTGCAAGGGCAAGACCGCTTGCTCCACGGCTTACAATTCCTGCACCGGCCAGAATAAATGCCGAGGCCGCGGTTACATTTATGTGCCGGAAAAGGAATGCTATGCTCGGGGCGGCGTCCTCCTCAAGGACTCTGAAGCCAATCCAAAGAAGGGATAAGGTGCAATAGCCATGAAGAATGCGCTCTTCAGCGATGCCCAGACCCGCCTGACGGAGGTCTTTAAACATGTCGAGTTATCCGACGATATTCGCGAGCGCCTGGCCCATCCGAAATTGTCCTTGAGTGTCAGCATTCCGGTGCGTATGGACGATGGCAGCCTGCGTGTCTTTAACGGTCACCGGGTTCAGTTTGACGATACCCGTGGTCCAACCAAGGGTGGTATCCGCTTTCACCCCGATGTTAACCTGGATGAAGTCACCTCCCTCAGTTTCTGGATGACCATCAAGTGCGCCATCGCCGGCCTGCCCTTTGGCGGCGCCAAGGGCGGCGTTGCCGTGAATCCCAAGGAATTATCGAACCTGGAACTGGAACGTTTGTCGCGCGGCTATATTCGCGCCATTGCCGATATCGTTGGGCCCAAACGCGATATCCCGGCACCGGATGTCTACACCAATGCCACCATCATGGGTTGGATGGCGGATGAGTATTATCAAATTATGCGCCAGCAACTGCCCGGTGTTATTACCGGCAAGCCGATCCATCTTGGCGGTTCATTAGGCCGTGAAGCCGCTACCGGTCAGGGTGCACTTTATGTCTTGCTGCAGTGGGCCAGGCAGCAAAAGCTGGAACCTGGCCAAACCACTATTGCGGTGCAGGGATTCGGTAACGCCGGTTACCAGTTTGCACGACTGGCGCAACAAGCCGGCTTTCGTATCGTGGCCGTGTCCGATTCAAAAGGCGCAGTGTATTCCGAGAAAGGCCTGGATGTGAATAAAATCATGCAGCATAAACGCACCCGCCGCGAACTCAAGGCCATGCAGTATTGCGATGCCTCTGTTTGTGAAGAAGCGGATCATGCCGTCCTTACCAACGAGGAACTGCTGGAACTGGATGTCGATGTACTGGCGCTGGCGGCACTGGAAAATCAAATTACTGCAGAGAACGCCAATCGTATCCAGGCCCGTCAGATACTGGAGATTGCCAATGGTCCGGTAAGCTCCCAAGCCGATGCAATCCTGGCGGCACGCGGTATTCCGGTGCTGCCAGATGTATTAGTCAACAGTGGTGGTGTCACTGTCAGTTATTTTGAATGGGTACAAAACCGTGCAGGGTATTACTGGGAACTTGACGAAATAAATACAAAACTCAAGACTATCATGGACCGCGAGGCCAACAATATCTTCGCTTTGGCCAAAGAAAAAAACACCAGCTTGCGAACAGCGGCCTACATATATGGTGTCCAACGTATAGCCGGCGCCATCGGCGAAAAAGGCACCCGGGAATATTTTCAGAATACCGGCAAATAGCCAATAATTAATCATCAGGGCTCCCACCAAATCACCTGATAATTAAGATATTCCCTGTACAGTCCCGGGTATTTTTGATGTTTGTTAATTACGGGAAGAACCCCGAAAACTGTGAATTAAGTGAGCAACAGGAGTTCCCGTTGCCATCCGCGAGGCGGCCAACTTCTGGTTGTCTGCAGGCTATGTGGAACCCAGCCTGTATAGGAGAGGCATTTTTCACAAGAGTTGCTATAATTGCGCCATGAGAAAGTTGATTACAATAGGAATCATATCCCTGATGCTGGTCACGCCG
>BTQQ01000126.1:0-5106 GCA_036985955.1 Zetaproteobacteria bacterium
TCTTAACCCCAACCTTATCAAGCATCAATCGCTCTGTATTGGGGTTGCGGCCGGTGGCGACCAGCAATTGATTGCAACGTATTTTTCCCACTTTGGATGGCAGGACGAAGTTTTGACCATCATGCGATACGGCATCGGGCAGCGTATGCAGCAATACCCGCGCACCTTCTTCCTCAAAAACCTTTACTAACCCTTCGCCAATCGCCGGGTCTTCCTTCGATAGAAATATACTGCGGGCCATGATAGTTACGTTTGACCCCAGCCGTAAGAACGCCTGCGCCAGTTCCAGAGCTACCACCGAAGCACCGATCACGACCAGATGTTCAGGCAATTTTTCCGCAACCAAGGCATCGGTTGATGTCCAGAATGGCGTGTCTTTCAGGCCGGGGATATCGGGAATCGCGGGACTGGCACCCGTAGCCAGCAGAATCTTGTCCGCAACAACACGTTGCTCGCTGCCATCCTGCTGCTTGACGATCAGGGTGTCTGGATCATCGAATCTTGCCCAGCCCCGGACAAGATGAATGTCCGGATGGCTTTCCAGGATGCTTTCATATTTGGCATGCCGCAGTTCTTCAACGCGCGCCTGCTGCTGGCGAACCAGTGCTGCACGATCAATCCGGGGCTGGTTTAAGGGAAGGCCTTCGAAAGCATGTGAGGATTGCAGGTGGGCAATGTGGGAGCCGCGAATCATGATCTTGGAAGGCACACAGCCGACATTGACGCAAGTACCGCCGATCACATCTCCTCCTTCAATCAGCGTGACCATGGCACCTTGTTCAACGGCCTTGATGGCTGCGGCGAAGGCGCCGGAACCCGTGCCGACAATGGCGATGTGAGGCTTGTCCCTCGTGTGGCCTTCGCTCATTTTTGTACGCCTGTACTGCCTGATTCGCAACATTCGCCTTTTTTCTTCCGCGTGTAGGCGTAAATGGTCAGGCCCACAAAAAAGATCAGCGCCGGCATCAGTACGTAGTCAAGATAACCTACCCAGGCAGCCAGACCTACCGCACCAAACAGGATGACCAGCACGGGAGTGAAGCAGCAAAGCGCGGCAACCGCCGTACCGATGATACCGGTTTTGAGCAGTGTGGATTTTTTCATAATTTTGTTCTCCTTATTCAGTGGCACGAGGCACAGTTGGTGATTAGCCAGACCACGGCGGCTAGTGCGGCAATGCTGCCGATAACAGTGAAGGCACCTTTTTGGTTTATGAGCATTTCACTCATTGTTTTGCCTTCCTTATTGTCGCCGGATACCCCAGTTTGGTTATGGCTTGAGCAATGGCTTGTGGTGATTGCTCGCTATCTTCATAAGTCACGGTGGCCGTTGCTGTATCCAGATCAACGGCGGCTGTATGCACGCCCTTCAGTTGCAAGGCACGGTGACGTACACTGATCGGACATGTGCCACAGGTCATGCCGGATACGTGCATGGTCACGGTCTGTTCCTGTGCGGCGCTATTCTGTGCATGCATGACAGTCATAGATAGGAATACGATGGGAAGTATTATTC
Source organism: Zetaproteobacteria bacterium (assembly GCA_036985955.1). Lineage (GTDB taxonomy): Bacteria > Pseudomonadota > Zetaproteobacteria > Mariprofundales > Mariprofundaceae > JAUZQZ01. Next base: position 1,516 of record BTQQ01000126.1, read on the forward strand.
TTCGCATGGGTTGTTCTCCTTACTTGATGAGGTACGGAAGCAGTGAGGGCGAAATGAGAAGTAGGATGGATAACCCGGCCAGTATCCAGAGCATCACCGGCTTCTTTGGCGGACAATTGCTTGCGGCGCATTGCTTTTTACCCTGCCAATGCTTCCAGCCTGCCCATGCGAGCAATGCAAGGGTGACGGTCACGAATATGGGCCGGTATGGCTCCATGGCCACAAAAACTGAGGCGGAACCCAGCCCCAACAGAACTACGATTAAAGGGCCGATGCAACAAGCGGATGCCAAGCCTCCCGCCAGTACCGCGCCAAGCAATGGCAGGCGTTCAGTTTTATTACTGTTTGTAGTGTTTATCGTGTCCATGCCGACAGTCTAGATGCCGTACCGTGGTACGGAGTCAAGTGTTAGCCGACATTACTCATAAAGCTGCCGTGCCCTTGCTTGTTCCTTTGCCCACAACGAATTCCTCATCAGTCGTCCGTATGCACGGCTACGCACTCCTTCTTCGGAATGGCCGCTTCGGGGCCACACTGTCCGTTACGAACAAAGGCCCGGCGCACAAAAGTGCAGGATTGCTGTTTGGACGCACAAAGTGCGCCCGAAGGGTGAGGGGCATGGATGCCCCGAATCAATCATCACGGCGATTTATGAATTAATGCCGGCCAGGTGGAGTCAGGGAGTCAATGATCGGGCAGGCGGGTTGGTCCGACGATTCGCACTGGCGGATCATGGTGCTCAGTGATTTGGCCACCGACTCAAGGTCGGAGATGCGTTTATGCACATCGATGAGTTTGTGTTCGGCGAGTTCCCGAACATCGTCACAGCTCTTTTCATCCAATTGTAATAACGCGTGAATATCTTTGAGTGAAAAACCAAGTTCCTTGGCGCGGCGGATGAAACGCAATCGGGAAAGATCATCATGATGATAACGGCGTATTTCGCCGAGGGGCTTTGCCGGTGTACGCATCAAGCCTATGCGCTGGTAGTAGCGGATAGTCTCGACACCGACTTCGGCTGCCTTGGCAAGCTGACCGATAGTCAGGAAATTGGCAGATCCAGCCGACTCATTTTTCATGGAATGACTTCCAGTCGCTTAGCGAGTGGAACTCAAGCCCCAGAGGTTTGAGGCGGCCATCGTGGATGTCGTAGATGACGCCGATGACATTGACTTCCTGCCCGCGTTTCCACGCTTCCCGGACAATGGTGTTGCGGCAGATGTTGTGTACCTGCGCTTCAACGTTGAGTTCGGCCAGCCGGTTCCAGCGCGTATCATCATCCAACGTATCCAGTTCCCGGGCGTGGCGCTGATAGACAAAGCGAACCTGATCCAGCCACAAATCGATTGGCTGGATACCGCTATGCTGCATGGCTGCATGTACGCCGCCACACTGGTAGTGACCGCAGACCACAATATTGGGAACCTTGAGCTCATCAATCGCATACTCAAGCACGGCCAGACAGTTCAGGTCATTGGTGGCAAAGATGTTGGCAATGTTGCGATGGACGAAGATTGAGCCCATCGGCAGGCCGATCAGTTGATCAGGTCCAACCCGCGAGTCCGAACAGCCGATCCACAGTACCTCCGGCTTCTGGTCGGTGACAATACGGGAAAAGAAAGACGGATCCCGCTCCTGGATATTTTCGGCCCATTCACGGTTACGGGTCAGCATCTGTTTGATGGTTGTCATGAGTGCAGTTTAGCCTGAACTATTCATAAATGCTGCCGTGCAATAGATTTACCATAAGTCTGACAGATTCCTAGGCCAGCAATGCTTTGATTTCTTCATGGGTGTAACGGCGGGGCAGACGCGCGCCCAGTTGTGCTACGATTTGTGCGGCCGCATGGCTGCCAAGATGCCCGGCCTGATGCCAGGACAAGCCATTGGTGATGCCATAAAGTACGCCTGCGGCATACATGTCGCCGGCACCGGTAGTGTCCACCGCATCCACTTTCACACCTTCAACGGGAATCACTTCATTCTCATGCATGATGATGGAGCCCCTTTTACCCAGCGTCAGCGCCACATTCTCCGCGTGTTTATGGATTTCGCGCGCGCATTCAATGGGATCGTCAAACCCCGTGAGTGCACGGGCTTCCTGTTCATTGCAGAACAATAAATCCACGGGCCCTTCGATCAGTTTGTGGAATTCATTCCGGTACAAATCAATGAGAAAGGGATCGGATACGGTGAGTGCCACTTTTACACCCTGTTGTTTGGCCAGTTCAATGGTTTTCAGTGCGGCAGCTTTGGTGGATCCGCCGGTGAACAGATAGCCTTCGACATAGACATATTGTGCTTTAGCGATTTCTTCAGCATCGATGTCCGCAGTGGACAGGGTGCTGGAAACACCGAGGTGCGTCAGCATGGTTCGCTGGGCGTCCGGTGTGATCAGTACGATACAGTTGCCGGTTTGTCCGAAGCCCCTGTCCACCGCCAGCGTTACGCCAAGCTCATGCATTTCAGTCTGATATTGCATGCCGAAATCATCATCTCCGACTTTGCATGCATAGGCGGCGCTTCCGCCAAAATCGGCAATGCCAACAATGGTATTGGCAGCCGATCCACCTGAACACTGATGAACGTCATGTCCGGCGAGCGTCTCCAGCACATATTTCTGCTGCGCTTCCTCCACCAGTGTCATCACGCCCTTTTCCACACCGATGGAATCAAGAAAGGCATCCTCGCACTGCAATTGCAGGTCCATAATGGCGTTGCCCACGCCGTACACATCGTATGTCATATCATTCTCCATATACTAGACGCAGATGAACACAGATACTCGCTGATTGAAGGAATAATCTTTATCTGTAAAAATTATCAGCCCTGTCCCGCAACAGTCATGCCTGTGATTGCTACTGTGGGAACGGCACTGCTGCCGAACCATGTCAGATCATTGCCGAGATGGGATATGTTCGCAAACATGTCTTTAAGATTTCCGGCAATGGTGATTTCCTGCACTGGCCGGGAAATCTTGCCCTTCTCGATCAAAAAGCCTGATGCGCCTCTTGAATAATCGCCGGTGACACCATTTACGCCAAATCCGATCAATTCCGTAACCAGCAGACCGCTTCCAATCTCACATAATATCTTCTCAACCGTCCGGTTTCCCGCCTCCAGAATCAAATTGGATGTGCCAATGGAGATGTCGCCGGTCAATCCACGGCTGGCATGGCCCGTTGGTGCGCTTCCGAGGCGGCCAGCGGCATATCGGTCGGTCAGGAATCCGGTCAGTGTGCCCTGATCAATGATGGTCATAGGTCGGCAACGCGTGCCTTCGCCATCGAACAGGCGGTTTCCTAATCCTTGGGGGTGGTCAGGATCGTCCACAAGGTGTACAAAATCAGGGAAAATATGATTTCCTTTCTGATCCGCAAGAAAGGATCGCTGTTGCAATACGGCACGTCCGTTAATGGCGGAGATTAGATGGCCGAGCATGGAAGTGGCCACACGGGGTTCGAATACCACCGTCATAGCACCGCCATCCATGCCGGATGCACCAAGCCTGCGCAGGGTGCGTTCCGATGCCTCCCTGCCAATCTCTTCGGGTGCGCGCAGGGCATTCGCCGAACGTTTCCTGTCCCACGC
>BTQQ01000127.1:0-5033 GCA_036985955.1 Zetaproteobacteria bacterium
ATCGCTTCATCGACTAAAAAGCGGCCTAGAGCTGCATCCATGGTTGCAGCAAATGCTGTATCCAAAGCCGCCTCCCAAGCCGAAGTGAAGGTTGAGGATGAGGAATGGGAAGAGTTTTGATCGGATCCAAATGACAATTCCGTTCTTTAATCGGGCATAAATATAATAGCTGGATGAGATGGAGTGAAAGATGAAAAAGAGCCTGCCGGTAACAGTCAATGAAGTGGTGATACGGGATGATCAGATCATCATCTCGGTGATGGATTTAAAAGGCATTATCACCGAGGTTGATGAAGAGTTTATTGATATCAGTGGATTCTCCCGCCATGAATTGATTGGAAAAAGCCATAACATCGTCTGTCATCCAGATATGCCCCCTGCCGTATTCCATTGGCTGTGGGATACCGTCCGAGCCGGCAAACCGTGGACGGGAATGGTTAAAAACCGCTGCAAAAGCGGCGATTTTTACTGGGTCCATGCCAATGTCACGTCACTTATCGAAAATGGTGCAACCACCGGTTATGTGTCCGTGTGCACCAAGCCAGCGCAAGCCGATGTGGATGCCGCAGCCAAGTTGTATGCTGCGATCAATGCCGGTGATGTGGTGCCGGGTAAGAAAACACAGCCGCAAAAAATCAATGTATTCAGCCGCATGAAGATATGGCACAAGATTGCCGCGACATTATTGCTGACGGCCACTCTGTTAACCGGTTCATGGCTGATTGCCTTGCAAGCCCTAGGGATATCTCATGCCGACCTGCTGATGGCGGAGAATGATCGTGAGGTAGCGCTTGCCGCCGCTGATATCAACGCTTCGCTGCTATCCACGATGGTAGATATCAAGAAAACACAAACCATCCTCGAACCCGAAGCATACCAGCATAGCCGCCGATTTATGGCGGACAGATTGGCTGAAATAGACAAAGATATTGCTTTAATTGAGGCAGCTGATCTGGCCGAGGCGGAAACCGCAGCCGCCAACGCATATATTAAGGCAGTGAGGGCCTATGTCGCGGGTACCCTCAGGCCGGTTAATGTAGCTATGCAAAAGAATGATGATGCAACCTTTAACAAGATTGTAATTTCTCTGAACAACCAGGGATTTCAGGCCATGGAGAAGGCCGGCAAGGCATTTCATCAGGTTCAAAAACAAAGCAGCACCGACGAAGTGGCCGCGGCTAATACAGCTTATCAGCAGATTCGTAATCGGTCCGTGATGGCGGTGGGGACATCCCTGTTGCTGGGTGCTATTTTTGCAGGGCTGCTGATTCGCGGTTTAATCCGGCGCCTGCGCTACACTACGGAAAAACTGGAATCCATTGCCGAAGGCAATTATTTTGACTGGATTACGTTGGATTCACAGGATGAGATCGGTCTGATGCAGGAAACCTTGAAATCCATGCAGATTCGCTATGCTTATGCGGCGCACCAGGCCGACAAACGGGCGGATGAGGCGCTACGCATCAAGGCGGCCCTGGATAACGTTCAAACGCCGGTGCAAGTTACCGATGCGGATTACAATATCTTTTATGTTAACAAGGCTGCGGAAGCGATGTTCCAATCACACCAGGACGATTTCAGGAAATTGCTACCCGACTTTTGTCCGTCCAAAGTGGTAGGGGGCAATATCGATACCTTCCACAAGAGCCCGGTCCATCAGCGTCAATTCCTGGAGGGTCTGCACATCAATTACACCTCGGACGACTTGGTCTTCTGTGACGAATTTATTGTACAAGTTTCGGCCTCACCGATTTTGGATGAGACCGGTCAACGAACCGGCACGATACTGGAGTGGCTGGATCGCAGCGCTGAGGCAGGCATGGAGCGCGAGGTGTCCGATATGATGACTGCGGTACAAAAGGGTGATTTGAGCATACGTATGGATACGGAGGGAAAGACGGGATTCTTTGCCACTCTGGCAGATGGTCTGAATAATGTAACCGCCACGATAGCCGCTACGCTTGGTGAAACGATAACCGCATTGCAAGCGCTGGAGCAGGGTGATCTGACGCATCAGATCATCAGCGAGTATGAAGGTTCGTTCGATGTAATCAAGCAGGCGGCCAATACAACGGCGGCCAAGCTAAACAGAACATTGAATGATGATATTGGCCCGGTGCTTGAGGCCGCCAAGGCGGGTGATCTGACCAAACGTGTCCAGACCGAGAATTATGTGGGTTTTTACAAGGAACTCGGAAATGCCACCAATGACTTGATCGCCGCGTCGGAACAGGCCATTAACGACACCGTTGCCGGTCTTAAAGCGCTAGAGAAGGGTGATCTGACCCATCGGATCACCAATGATTATGAAGGTTTGTTCGATGTCATCAAACAGGCTTCGAACAACACGGCCGGGAAACTGGCGGAGGTGGTGAAAGGTATCGCAGGTACTGCGGGAGAAGTAGGTAACGGCTCGTCGGAGATCGCCCGTGGCAATGCGCAACTGAATAATTCCACGCAGGAGCAGGCAGCGGCACTGGAAGAGACCGCAGCCAGCATCGAAGAGATCACAGGCACCATCCAGCAGACTGCCGCCAATTCACGTCAGGCGAATCAGCTGGTGACGGAAGCGCATCAACAGGCCGAGAACGGCAGCACCGTGGTAGATCATGCGGCGGAAGCGATGTCCGGCATCAATGCGAGCAGCAAGAAGATCGCGGATATTATAGGTATGGTCAATAAAATTACCTTCCAGATCAATCTGCTGGCCTTGAATGCGGCAGTGGAGGCGGCCCGGGCGGGTGAGCAGGGCCGTGGTTTTGCCGTGGTTGCAGGTGAAGTGAGATCCTTGGCGCAGCGAAGTGCGGAAGCGGCCAAGGAGATCAAGGGTCTGATCAACGAAAGCGTTTCCAGTGTTGAGGAGGGCAGCAAGTTGGTAGACGAATCTGGCGAAGCCCTGAAATCGATTGTCACCTCGGTGCAGAAGGTGAAGGACATTGTATCCGAGATTGCGGCGGCAAGTCAGGAGCAGGCTTCCGGGGTGGAACAGATCAACAAGGCGATTGCGCAACTGAATAGTGGTACACGGCAGAATGCGGCCATGCTCGAAGAGGTGAGTGTGGCCAGCAAAAGTCTGGATGGTCAAGCGGATACCATGTGCGAATTGATCGCCATGTTTGATGTCGGGGGGGATGGTACATCCACCAAACCTTTCAAAGTGCCGGAGAGAAGTGACAAGAAGGTGGTGGAGATAAATAAAGCTGCTGCGTTATTGGCAAAAAAACGCTCCAGAACTGCGGCCAGGATTGCAGCGAAGGCTGTATCCAAAGCCGCCGTCCAAGCCAAAGGAAAGGTTGAGGATGAGGAATAGGAAAAATTTTATAAATAAAAGGATGTTGTAATGACTGCGAAAACTGCTACGCAAAAGAGAAGGAAAGCTACGACGAAGACGGCGGTGAGGAAGTCGGCCACTCGCCGCGTTTCCGGTGCAAAGAGCAAGGCGAAGCAGGTTCATGTCATTCAACTCGAGGGTAATCTTGGCATCGCCCAGACGGAATCCCTGCATGAGAAATTTTGCCATGCTTTGGCAAACCATGGTGAGGTAATGGTGGATGCCGGGAATCTGGTACAGGTGGGTGCATCGGCTGTACAATTGCTCCGCGCCTTTATCCGTGATGCAAAAAAAAGTGGCATCAAGGTAAAATGGAAAACTGCCCCGGAAGAATTACGACAAACGGCTGGTATGATGGGAATGGTCAACGGGATGGGTTTCGAGGCCTGAAAAAGATATGCTATGGGAATGTGTAAAAAGAAAGATTTACAGTCTCGCAGTAATTGCACGAGGGGTAAGTGACACATACCGGCATGGATCATCCCTTTCCAGTCTGCGGTTGCGGGCGTTATCTACTTTAGGTTTGCGTACGAACTGAACAGGAGGGACTGTAAATCTAACTGTGTAAATACTCATCTCGGCATATACTGAGACAAGGAGTTCTTTCTGAATGGTCGATGCTGATTTTCCTTCCGCCAAACGGTAGTCGCGGAATTTGGCTATATCTGCACCCCGTATACTGGACATGAACATGGATGAAATAGGATGCCTTACAATGATATTAGCTTTATGGACTTCCTGTTTGTATCCTTTTTTATGGATGGACACCTCGTTGATGTAGCGCTCAAGGCATTCAAAAAGAGTGGTGGATTCCGCTTCACGGGAGTCATGCCAAGTTCCCGTTTCGATTTCACGTTCGATCTTTCTTGCCCAAGCGGCTACATTTTTCCGGGTTTCGAACGTCTTGTTCTGTTGGGGATATCCTTTCCTTCGAGCGATGGCCTGCCACTGGTAGGCACCGCGCTTTCAACTGTTGCCACCAACCACTCCTGCCACTTCAGTGTGATAAGAGTGTGATTAAGAAGGCTAAATGATGGCAAGAAGGAAAATAGGAACGTTAAAAAATGTTGGTAAATATGGTGGCCAGGGACAGAATCGAACTGTCGACACGAGGATTTTCAGTCCACTGCTCTACCGACTGAGCTACCTGGCCATGCAGCATGCTCTGCAAGGGAGGCCGGATTATTCTGTCAAAGGTTGCGGGATGCAAGCAGTTTTGTGTTTGCCTGCGAAAAAGATGAAGAATAAAACCATGCGGCGGCCACCGCATGGTCTATTTATGGTTACAGATGCCTAGAATTTAACGCGGTAGTGCGTATCCAGCCAGCATTTCGGTAATGGTTCGCCCGAAGGAAATTCAAGCTTCACCTTTTCTACATCGGTGGGCTCGCCAACCTCTTCACCAGCCTGATAACGCACCTTCATGGTGCCTGATGCGGGATCGAACATTTCCTTTGGATCCAGAACCTCAACCAGATCTCCACTCTGCGTATCTTTCAAAAACATGTGCATGCCTCCATTACTGCGTCTTCTTACTATAGGTTAGAGCAAGAAAGGCATGAGCGCCAGTATCAACTGGAGGGCGCATTGCCTCACAAATAATGTAACCGAAGGGGTCGTGAATTTAGGATCGTTGCCTCATATTAAAAGTAACCGAAAGGAGGCTTTGATATGGGCAAGAAAGAGAACCGAATTTACCTTC
>BTQQ01000128.1:0-5024 GCA_036985955.1 Zetaproteobacteria bacterium
ACGCGCTTGCCAAGGCGGTTAGAAAACTTAATCATCGACCACGAAAGTGCCTCGGCTATCGGACGCCTCACGAAGTCCTCTTTACTTCAGCAGGTGGTGCACTTGGAACTTGAATCCACCACCTCAATTTAGGGGCAATCCACCCTCGCCGCTACGGGCCGCCAGAAGCGGATCATGGCCTCCGTTGGTTCCACGGACGGAAGATGTTCATGCCAGTGGCGAATAAGCGCCGCATCGCGAACAATATCCAGCAATCGAAATCCGGCCTCGCCGCTCTGGCGTGCGCCCAATGCATCGCCTGCGCCACGCAGTTGCAAATCCAGCTCCGCCAGTTTTAAGCCATCATGGTGCACAGCCATATGACTCAATCGGGAAAGCGCAGCCTCCGGGGCATCCTTTGACGGCAGCAGCACGCAATAACTCTGTACATCGCTGCGCCCCACCCTGCCGCGCAACTGGTGCAATTGCGCCAGCCCGTAACCTTCCGCCTGTTCAATCACCATCAGGCGCGCCTCGGGCACATTCACACCCACCTCGACCACCGTGGTGGAAACCAGCAGACGGCAATCACCTTTTGCAAAAGCATCCAGCACCGCATCCTTTTCTTTTGGCTTCATGCGCCCATGCAGGCCGAACACGCCTGCATCAGGAAATCGCTGCTTGAGCACCTCCACCCGCTGATCCACGGAAATGCCGTCTTCGTCTTCATCAATACGCGGCACAATCCAGTAAATGCGTCCGTCCTCATCCAGCACGCGGCGTATGCCATCGGCCAGTTTTCCACGCCCTGAAATCACCCGTGTTTCCACCGGCTTGCGTCCCGGAGGCATGCCGCGCATCAAACTCAAGTCCATATCGCCATACAGCGCCAGCGCCAGCGAGCGTGGAATCGGCGTCGCCGTCATGGCCAACAAATGCACGGCGGGTCCACGTTCGGTCAAAACCCAGCGCTGGCGCACGCCAAAACGGTGTTGCTCGTCCACCACGGCCAGGCCCAGCTTGTGATACCGGACATCCTCCGAAATCAGGGCATGCGTGCCGACCACCATATCCATGCTTCCATCGGCTAGACCATCAAGAATCCTTCCGCGTTCCTTCGCACGCAGTCCTCCGGTCAGCAGCTCTACCTTTCTGCCCAACGGCGAAAAGAGTTCGTTCAGCGTTTCCGCGTGCTGCCGCGCCAGCACGCTGGTCGGCGCCATCAGCGCAGCCTGAAAACCATGATTCACCGCCATCAACATCGAGAGTGCCGCAATCCACGTCTTGCCCGCACCCACATCGCCTTGCAGCAAACGGTGCATACGCAATCCACTGGACAGATCGTGTTGTATTTCCCTCCAGACGCTGGCTTGCGCTTTGGTCAACGGAAAAGGAAGTGAAGCAAGAAAGGTCTTTGCTATATCTGTTTTTGGCCATTCCGGAGCAGAAATCTGTGCTTTCTGACGCATGTTGCGCATCAGGTGCAGGTAGATCAGCAGTTCTTCCAGGCGCAGACGCACCATGGCCTGTCGCACAGGGTTGGAATCGGGGTCCGTGTTCGGAGCATGTACCAATCGCAAAGACTGGCCAAACGACGGATATTTCTTCAGGTCTGCATCAAACAAGCTGATAGCCGTACGCGGCAATAACGACAGGGCTCGCTGAATCATGCCTGCAATGCGCATGCCCGTAAGCCCCGCAACAGAGGCATACACAGCCTTCCAGCCACCGCTAAATGCTTCCAGCGGTATCCATTCGGGATGCACCATCTGGCAGGAATCCCGCCACCATTCCGGCTTGCCGCGCACACTGATCTCACGCCCGGGAGTGAGCCGTGCATCACGCAACAAATATGGAGAATGAAAGAAACGCAATTGAACCTGCGCGCCACTATCATCGCCCAGGATGATGATAACCTGCCGTCTTTTACCCATACCGATGGTTTCGACCTTCAGCACCCGCCCGCTGGTACGCGCTGCTACACCTTCCTGTAAATTACGAATAGGAATGCTGACCCTGTCATCAATGTAAGCCTTAGGAAGAAGCAACAACAAATCGCCCACACAATGAATTCCTGTGCTGGCGAGCCGTTTGCCAAGCGCTGGCCCAACACCGGGAATTACGGTTATCTTCTGTAGCAACGCCTGATACATCGTAACTATTCACCTACCCCATCTTTTGCTCCATGGCAGCATTGCTGCGATGCTTGAATCCTCACAATGCCCCATGGACGGAAGGCATTGGACGCCCGTAAGGGCACCGCGAAGCGGTGCGAGGCATGGACGCCGAGCATCACATATACCAACATATGCTCCGGTTCTGTGCTTCTCGCGCCTTGCCATAAAACAAAAGCCGGAGCATCTGAATAGTTACGATACATCCGGCAAGCTTGGCAAAGTTGCATATTACTAACAACCCGCACTTGTGTCTAAATGCATCTTCGCCTAAAATGCGCCTCCTTTTCAGAAGGTTGTTTGAAAGTTTGCAGGAGGCATATCATGGCCAAGCGGTGCGATATTTGCGGCAAGGGACCGATGAGCGGTAACAATGTGAGTCATGCTCACAACACGACCCGGCGGCGTTTTCTGCCGAATCTGCACAGGATGCGCGCCGTCATAGCGGGTCGTATCAGCCATGTGCGGGTATGCACACGTTGCCTGCGCTCGGGAAAGGTGCAGAAAGCGGCTTAGGAAACTTTTCCTCAATCACATCACACCAAAGAACTGCCCCTGTTCGTGCTGGCCAACCGAATGTCAGCAAAGAAACTATCCCGGTCTATAAAGGCGGTCTACCCCGCTGAAGACACATATCCACCAATGTCTCAATAGAAGCCGTACCGGCGCACATCACCGTATCCGCCGCACCCCAATAGATTTTGACCGTACCATCATCTTCCGGTACGGCACTACAGCAGAACACGACGTTGGGCACATAGCCTGAGCGCTCCCACGGCGCTTCCGGCTCCAGAATCCAGTCATCCGCCACGCCAAGGATGCGCGCCGGATCATCCAGCGCGTGCAGCGCGACACCCAGCCGGTACACGGCTCCGCTCATGGTGTTAAACACGCCATGATAGATGGATAGCCAGCCCTGGCTGGTGGCAAACGGCGTCGCCCCCGGTCCGATCTTCATTTCATCCCAGTGATACGGTAATGGCGCAATCAGGCGGCGCGATTCTCCCCAGTGGATTAAATCAGGTGATGTCGATATCCATATCGACCATGGTGCAATATCACCATGCGGGCGGTCCAGACGCAAATAACGGCCATCGAAACGTTGCGGAAACAGCACGACATTGCGCATGTCCGCCTCGGTAATCAGCGCGACTCGCTCCAGTGTCCTAAAATCATACGTTTTTGCCAGTGCGATGCGCACGCCGTGAGCGGAATAGGCACTGTAGGTGATATAATACGCCTCACCCATGCGGCAGATACGCGGATCCTCCACGCCAAACGCCTCATATTCGGCAAACTCGCCTTCAGCCGCCGGTACCAGCCAGGGCTCGCGCCGCACCGAAAAATGGAAACCATCATCACTCTCGGCGATGCCGATGATGGAGCGACCGTTATGCAGATGGGATCGGAACAGCATGATGTATCGCCCGTCATATTTGACCACGGCGGCGTTATGCACCGTGGAAACCGGATATGGCACATCCTCGGGCGTAAGAATCGGATTTTTCACATAACGGTGAACAACCGCATCAGACCCTGCCATAATCATCCTCGATGCGTTCGATATCATCCTCACCAAAATAATCGCCACTCTGCACTTCAATAAATATGATATCCTCCGATCCCGTGTTGGTGATGCGATGGAGCGTTCCGCGCGGAATCTCCGCGGAATCGCCGATGGTTATGGCGATCTCCTTCTCATTTAGACGTAGCATTCCCTGGCCCTGAATCACCTGCCAGTGCTCATCGCGCCGTTGATGGCGTTGCAGGGATAAACGCTGGCCGGGATATACGGTGATACGTTTGACCTTGTGATCCGGCGCATCCGCAAGCACGTCATAAAATCCCCATGGCCTGCGCCACTCCTGACTATCCAGAATCTGCTCATAGACCCGGATGTAGTCGTCCACCATCCGGGCGACGGAAAAACGCGCCTCGGCCTCCCGCCGGCATGCCTGTCTTGAAATCTCGTCCAGATGCGCCACGGCATGAACGGCTTCCTGCACATCCGCAACCAGAAAACCTGTTTCACCATGGCGGATCAATTCCGGCATGGAGCCTTTGGCATAGGCGATGGCAGGCGTACCGCAAGCCATGGCTTCCGCCACGGACAGCCCGAACGGCTCGGCAAAGGAGATTGGATGCAGCAGCGCTCGCGCACCGCCTAGCAGTCTGTCGCGCTCCTCGGGACCTACGCAGCCCACATATTTTACCTGTGCGCCATCAATATGCGGCGCGACTTGAGTGGAAAAATAGCTCTCATCCTGTATCAGTCCAGCCATAATGAGCGGCAGACCGGCAGCGCGGGCAATCTCAATCGCGTCGCTTGCGCCTTTATCCGGATGCATACGACCGAAAAACAGCAGGTAATCCTGAGGCGTCTTACGGAAGGTAAAATGCGCAAGGTCAATGCCGTGATGGATGGTGGCCGTGTAATCAAGCCGAGGGCTGCGATCTGAGTCGCTGATGGAGACATAATGAACCCCAGCATTGTATTTCTCGTACACCGGCAGGATATCCGACGATGAAAAACCGTGAATGGTCGAAACCACCGGCGTGGCAACCAGCCGCGACCAGGCCAGCGGTAAAAAATCAAAATGGTTGTGAATGATGTCGAACGCATCCGCGTGCTCAAACAGTTCCGAGATATGCAGGCACTCCCATACCTTGGGGTTGATCGTCGTATCTTCCTCGTACGGTTTAAGACAGACGGCATGCAGGCGGGCGCGGGTTTGAGAGTCGGCGGTGGCAAACAGCGTGACATCCAGACCCCGTTCCACCAGCCCTTCCGCCAGCAGCGACACCACCTGCTCCCACGGGCCATAAGCCCTCGGCGGCGTGCGCCAGGCGATGGGCGAAAGCAGGGCAATC
>BTQQ01000129.1:0-4991 GCA_036985955.1 Zetaproteobacteria bacterium
GCACGGCCAAGCACCTCCTCACCAACCTCCTGATGCAGCACGCCGCGCGTAGCCAGTTCGGGGTTGCCAATCAGGCATCCTTGCTGCCGGCTTATCGCCACAATCGCGGTGACAATGCCGTCTTCAGCCAGAATACGCCGGTCGCGCAACACCATGCCATCAATCTCGTCCCGCTGCGCTCCGTCCACAAACACCGCTCCGGCATGAAAAAGCTCGCCCGCACGTATGCCATCGGCGGTCACCTGCACGCTCTGGCCATTTTCCGCAATGACGATATCCCCTTCGGATATGCCGGTCGCCATCGCCAGATACTTGTGCTCGATCAGATTGCGGTATTCGCCATGCACCGGATACATATAGCGGGGCCGTACCAGTTGCATCATGGTTTTTAACTCGTGTGCCTGTGCATGCCCGGATACGTGCAATGGCGCCTGCCCGGCATGCAGCACCCGCGCACCGCGCCGGTAAATATGACTGAACAACCCTGCAATGGTACGTTCATTGCCCGGAATCATGGATGAGGAAAAAATTACCAGGTCGCCGTCTTTCAAACTGATGCCGGAAAATTTTCCCAAAGCAATACGTGCCAGTGCCGCACGTGATTCGCCTTGCGAGCCGGTGGCAATCACCAGCACCTCCGCATCATTCATTTCCGCCGCCTGTTTGATACTGACAAATTGTGCGGAAGTCACATCAAGGCGGCCCAGCTTGCGTGCAACTTCCGTATTGCGTTCCAGACTGCGGCCTGCCAGAGCTACCTTGCGTCCACAGGCGGCAGCCGCATCCACAATCTGCTGAATACGAAACATATTGGAGGAGAATGTGGTCACCACCACCCTGCCTGTGCAACTGCTAATTGCCTGTTTCAGTGCCGGACCGACGCTGCGTTCCGCCGGCCCGCTACCGGCGCGTGTGGCATTGGTAGAGTCGGACACAAGCAGCAGGACACCGGCATCACCCAATGCTGCAAAGCGGTGCAGTGCTGTCGGCCTGCCGTCAATGGGTGCCGGATCAAACTTGAAATCGCCTGTATGAATAACAATGCCGAGCGGCGTATGGATGGCAATGGAAACGGCATCCATGATGGAATGTGTCACCGGAATTGCTTCGATGCCGAACGGCCCAAGCTGCACCCGCCCATTTTCGGACAAGGCCATGAGTTCAGGCTTGAATCCCTTGACCTCATTCATTTTTTCCGCCAACAAACCCAGCGTCATCTCCGTACCATAAACAGGTACATTCAATCCCGGTAACAGTAACGGCAATGCACCAATATGATCCTCATGCCCGTGTGTCAGCACCACGGCATGCAGCTTCAGCCCCAAATCATCTATGGCGGAAATATCGGGAATAACAATATCCACACCGTGCTGACCCGGCTCAGGGAACCCCATGCCGCAATCCACCATGATGGCATCGTCACCCAACGCATAAACCATCATGTTCTTACCGAACTCGCCCACGCCCCCGAAGGGGAACAGGCGCAGCACGTCAGATATGGCTTGAGTCATGCGGTGCCTCGACTACCGGGTTTAACCGCTGGCAATATCCCTTCCCGGCATAGCGGACACTCGCTTGCATCATAGGATGGTACTTCCAGTTGCAACAGAGTGCGATGCGGCACATCGAAACGCCCCCCGGCATGCGGCGCACGGTCCACCAGCGCCAGCACCTCGATTGGATTGCCGCCGTGTACGCGCACAACATCCATGCATTCGCATACCGAACCGCCGGTGGTAATCACGTCCTCGACGACCAGTACGCGCGTGTTTTCTTCCAGGGAGAATCCGCGCCTCAGGCTCATGACGCCTTCCTTACGTTCCGTAAAAATAAGCGGCTTGTTCAGCGCCCGTGCCACTTCATGGCCGATAATCAATCCACCCAGTGCCGGAGATACGACCAAATCCACATCATCCGGATTGACCAGCGCCGCCAGTTTTCCACCCAGAACCTCTGCATTCTCCGGATGCATCAGCACCTTGGCCGATTGCAGGTAGCGTGGCGAATGACGCCCGCTGGAAAGCACGAAGTGTCCGGTAAGCAAGGCACCGGCATTTTCGTAGATGGTGAGAAGTTCCTGTTCGTTCATGGGTATCCTTGTGAATAAAAATTTGTCGGAGTGTAACAGTAATCCCCACCCCACAAAACTGCCGACAAGGCGTTAATTTTGCTACAATGGGTGCATGGCTATAGCTGCTATTCTCCTTGACCTTGATGGCGTTCTTTATATTGGTGATCAACCCCTGCCCGATGCGGCATGGGCCGTGCACCACCTGCACGAAGCCGGATTCAAACTGGCCGGGATTACCAATACCACCACACAGTCACGGCATGTCATCACGGAAAAACTGGCGGAGATGAATATCCCTTTGGCCGAAAATCAAATCCATACACCCGCCGCACTGGCCATGGCCCGTATCGGCCATAAAAGTGCCCGTCTGTTTATACGTGACGAATTGCGGGATGATTTTCCCGGTATCCGTGAGGATGAAAACCAACCGGATTTTGTGATAATGGGCGATATCGGCGGCGAAGGCTACCCGCCCGAAACGCTGCGGGAGATTTTCCTGCATATGATGAATGGCGCACAACTGCTGGCCTTGCACAAGAACCGCTGCTGGCAAAAACCGGATGGCCTGCATCTCGATCTGGGCGTGTTTGTAGCAGCCATTGAATATGCCACGGGTAGAAAGGCAGAAATCCTCGGAAAGCCGTCGGCAGACTTCTTTCACGACATCTGCCGGAATATCGGCGCGGACCCCGCGCAGACTCTGATGGTGGGTGACGACGTGGAATCAGACATTGGAGGCGCAAAGGATGCCGGATTGAAAACCGCACTGGTGCAGACTGGTAAGTACCGCGAGGACTTTGTTAAACAGTCCGGCATCAGGGCGGACCTTGTTCTCCCCTCCATTGCCGACCTGCCGGATGCGATTAAACTGCTTTAGGGGCTGATCATCCCCATAAGCTCAGCGGCTGTAACTATTTTATAATCACCATCGGCCAGCCCTGTACCTTCTAATGATAACGCACCGATATGCGTTCGTTTCAGTTCTGTCACATGATTACCAACAGCGGCGAACATGCGGCGAACCTGATGGTATCGTCCTTCATGCAGAATCAACAAGGCTTCTGTAGGATGAATGACCGATAATTCAGCAGGCAGGCAAGGTTTTTCTTCCCCTTCAAGCATCAATTTGCCGCTGCCAAATAACTCGGCTTCGTCACCCGTTAACGGGCGATCCAGTTTTACAGCATAGGTTTTGGAGATATGCTGTTTTGGACTGGTCAGATAATGATTGAGTTGGCCATCATCGGTCACGATGAGAAGGCCGGAAGTTTCCTTGTCGAGTCTGCCGACACTGGACAGTGGCGGTTTACGATCAATCCAGCGCTCGGGAAAATCGGCATAAATCAGGCGCCCACCCTCTTTGCGTGAACACACCGCTCCCAAAGGTTTATGGTAAACAATGGCTAGTCCGCAGGGGTGATCCAGCTCATCACCTCCAAGTCTTACCTGATCCGGGAGCACTTTCCGGGACGGCGAGTCCGCCGGTTTTCCGTCTACCGTAATCCGTCCATCCCTGATCCAGTGACGCACATCTTTTCTCGCCCCATATCCGAGATTTGAGAGTAGTTTATCCAGTCGTTCAGCTTTACTCATTCCATTCCCTTGATACCAATCCAGATGGTGTGCCGGTTGCCGCGCTGGGAGGCGTGAGCCCGCACGCGGCATTCTTCCACGTCAAAACCAACCTTCATCATACGCTGGATAAATGCTGTATCCGGGGTAGCGGACCAAACTGTCAGCACGCCACCGGGTTTAAGTGCATCATAGGCATTATTTAGTCCACGAAAACCGTATAGCGCATCATTGTCTTCGCGGGTAAAGGCATCCGGGCCATTATCCACATCCAGCATGATGGCATCGAAGGTGTTTTCATGCTCGTGCATAACCTTGCCGACATCCTGCTCCACAACCGAAACACGCTCATCATCAAGGGGGAAATCGGCGAGCGGGCCCAGATGTTCGCGGTTCCAACGCACAACTGCGGGCACCAGTTCCACCACCATTATACTTGCCTCAGGGCAGGCGTGAGACAGGGTTGCACGCAACGTAAAACCCATACCGAGACCGCCGACCAGCAAGTACGGAGATTGCACTCCGGCGAGATGTTCACAAGCCAGTTCCGCCAAAACATCCTCGGAATTGTGCAGGCGGCTGTTCATCAGTTCGCCACATTTATCCACGCGAATCGAGAATTCATCATCACGCTGGTAAAGACGAAGGGTTGCGCCGTGCTCGGAGGAGGTGTCAATCAGCTTAAACGGGGTCACAGGAGGCTTCCTTTTGGCAGCTATCTAGGAGTCTGTCGGACTTAGGGGGATCGTAGTGAGCAGGTGGGGAAGCGAGGCAAAAATAGCATGATTTTGAGGCGCATAGTTGGTAACTATGTAACGAAAAATCAGGGTATTTTGGACCGCTTCCCTGCCGCGCAGTAGATTTCTCATAAGTCCGACAGACTCCTAGCCTGGGCTATTCATAAATGCTGTTATGACGAATCCCAACACGGAGGCAAACCATCTTAACCTCCGTTCTACATAGGTTGCGCATGCCCAGAACAGAAACGTCTATTTGAACGCGCCACGCAGTTCATCGAGAAAACTCTTGCCAGCTTCTTTTACCGAAACAGATTCTCTTTCGGGAGGTGTAGTTTTTATTTTCGTGCGTTTCGCATTTGTTCTGACTGGTTGAATCATCAATGTATCCCCATCCGTTGTAATCTCCAGTTCTGTATCCCGATCAATATCAAGAAGACCCAGAATGGGCCGATCGATAATCAGGCCAAGGCTGTTTCCGATGGGGGTAAGTTTTTTAATCATGGTTTCCTCCTGATTGAATCAATCTACAGAAATAACGTTATAACGATAATATAACTATGTCAATCCACCACATGGCCGGGCAGTTCCAGATCAGCGAGCAATGCCTG
>BTQQ01000130.1:0-4934 GCA_036985955.1 Zetaproteobacteria bacterium
CCGCCGCCCCTGTATGCTTCCAACGCTGCGGTGAAAATCACGCAATCCACCGATATGACGGGATTGCTGTTGCAAAACCTTACATTCAGTTCCGTGGACGATATGAGCACACAGCTTTCGCTGGTGAAATCGTATGCCCTGATGGAAAGGGTCGCCAAGCGTCTGGGTTTAATTCCGAAGAATCTGACGAGTGCTGATGTTCGCACCAATCCGTCTTACATGGGCGAGGTGCTTGATCTCAAGGATGATGTGGATGCCGAACAGGAAGGATCCAGCGGTATTATTACCATCAGGACGACCTCATCCAGTGCGGAATTTGCGCGTGATCTGGCTCAGACCGTGGCCGAGGAATTCCGTACCTTTAATATCGAGGAGAAGAATAAACGTGTTTTCGAAGCCAAACGATTCATTCAGCAGCAGCTTGTGGTGGTGGGGGATCGCCTGAGGCAGGCTGAGGAGACCGCACGGGATTACCGTGAGAAAAATAACCTTTCAAGCGCAGGCCAGGGCTCCGAAGTGATGGGTAAGGTGGTGGCGGATCTTGAACAGGAATACCGCCATCAATCGGGGCATTTGAATGATCTTCGCTTCGCCCTGTCACAACTCAGGGAACAGGTTCAGCGGGGGCGCTGGGACTATAAGGCGGTCACGGTTTCAGGCACGGTTAGCCAGTATTTTGATGAGTTGAACAAGCGGTTGGTGGAAATGGCGCTGAAGCGCACGGAGCTTTCAACCAACTTCACCGATGAGCATCCCCAAATCCGGGAATTGCGTTCGCAGGCCAATGATATTCTCTCCAGTATGGTGGATGAACTGGCCAAGCAAGTCGACTTGACCCGGCAGCGTATGGTCGATTTGCAAAAGAGTATTGAAGCCGCCGAACAGAAGTATCAGGGGGTACCGGAACAGGCGCTGGAATTACGCCGTCTGGAACGTGCTGTTGGCACCAATGAGGATCTGTTCAACCTGCTGGAGAAGAAATATCAGGAAGTGCTGATCAAGGAAGCGGAGAAGATTGAAGAAGTCAGTCTGTTGCGTCCGGCGTTCATCTCGCAAATCCGCATTAATCCGGTACGTACCCGTCAGACTGCCATTGCAGGGTTTATTCTCGGTCTTGTTCTGGGGTTGATTATTTCGCTTGTACTGGAGGCCATGGATACTTCCGTGGGCACCATTGAAGAGGTGGAAAGCTTCCTTGAGGTGCCGGTTATTGGTTTTGTCCCGCATCTGGCGCATGATGAAGCCGTGGAGTTGTTTTCCGGTATGGAGGGACTGGCAACCAGTGGTCCCGAACTGGAACGGCAGATACGTCTGGTTACGCACTTTGCACCTCCTTCCACCATTGCTGAGTCCTATCGCAGCATGCGCACCAATCTGTTGTTTTCGCAATCAGGCGAACATCGCGTGATTCTTGTAACCAGCGCGACAATCAAAGAGGGGAAAAGCACGGTATCGGCCAACCTAGCCACGGTCGTGGCGCAGCAGGGCGCGCGCGTGTTGTTGATTGATGCGGATATGCGCAAGCCGCTTCAGCACAAGACGTTCGGGTTGCAGCGGGAGCCGGGTCTGAGCGAATATCTATTGGGGCAACTTTCATGGCAGGATGCCGTACGGCATATTTCCGACGTGTTGCTCGGTGATTTTGGTGTGGACCAGGTGTTGATGACACCGGGTTTGGATCAACTGGATATCATCACCTGTGGCCGCAAGACCGCCAATCCGCCCGATCTTCTGGCAGCGCCCGCTATGGGTCTGCTTCTGGAGCAGGCGCGTTCGGAATATGACATGGTGATCGTGGATATGCCACCGCTATTGCATACAACGGATGCGACAATTGTGGCAGGCAAGGTGGATGGCGTACTGCTTGTTTATCATATCGGAGCGGTGGTGCGTGGTGCCCTGAAGCGTGTGAAAACAGGCGTTGAATCCGTGGGGGGCAAGGTGCTGGGCGTGGTGCTGAATGGCGTCCGCGGCGAGCTGTCATCAGACTATGCCAATTACAAAATGGACCGGTATTATGCTTATGCCTATGGCGAGCATGCCGAAGAGCGTGGAAATTGGCTGGATCGGGCGAATGCCCATGTCCATCAGGTATTCCGCAAGTGTTGCAAGCATACGCTCAATTGGATACGGGGACGGGGCCACAAGGGGTGAAGCTAGTGCTCATGGTGGATCATCACTAGATGCAGCGTCAACTGGACCGAATGCGGCGGAGAAAACGTACACGGCGGCGTTTTCTGGCCATAATTTGTATTTCCCTCCTTACGGCACTGCTTGTAGTAGCCATGCGGGCGTGCAGCGATGGCTTTAATCGGCCCTATAATCAGGGCTACCAGCCCATGGATGAAAAACGTATGCAGAAAGGCGCAAATCAGTGAGTGCGCTGACGATTCGCGTACCCTTTCCTCCCGCCGTGTTATTGACACTGGTGGCGACAACGCTCCTGTTGTATTCAGCCTATCTGATTGCACCGGATTCGGTGCGCGTCGCGTTACTGGTATGCGCCGGACTGATGGTTGCGGTGGTTGCCTTTACCAGTGTTGAACTGACGCTGTACCTACTCATCCTGTCGACCTTGCTGTCTCCGGAATTGCAGTTTGGGGGCAGTACGGATCCAACGGGTTCGACCACAGCGTCACGCGGCGTCACGCTCAGGCTGGATGATTTAT
Source organism: Zetaproteobacteria bacterium (assembly GCA_036985955.1). GTDB lineage: Bacteria > Pseudomonadota > Zetaproteobacteria > Mariprofundales > Mariprofundaceae > JAUZQZ01. The sequence goes on from BTQQ01000130.1 coordinate 2,670, forward strand.
TACTGACCGTGATTTGCCTGACATGGCTATTTCGCATGGCCGTCAACAAGGAGTTGGGCGCGGTACGCCAGACGCCGATCAATCAGCCGATTGCATGGTACTGGCTGGCAACATTGTTGGCGACTATTGCCGGATTTTATACCGGGCGCGTGGGCATGTATGGTTTCTTTTTTGTATTGAAGTACCTCGAGTATTTTGTGTTGTTTTACATGATAATTAACCAGATTCATGATGAGGCTGCCATCAAGCGCTATATCATGGTGATGCTATTTACATGTTTTGTCGTCAGCGTACTGGGTATTGCACAAATTCCCGGTGGAGAACGGGTTTCCGCACCCTTTGAGGGGGATATTGGTGAGCCAAACACCTTTGGTGGTTATTTGGTGTTGATGTTTGCAGTGACGCTGGGGTTGTTTCTTAACGAGGCGGACAAAATGAAGCGCTGGCGATGGGCCGGGTTATTGGTCGTCATTATCGTTCCATTCGCATTTACGGAATCGCGATCATCCTATCTTGCTTTCGTAGCGATGATGGGGTTTTTCATCGTTCTGTCACAGCACAAACGCCTTTTGATTGGTGGTTGCATGGTTGCTGCAACGCTGCTGCCTTTCGTACTGCCGGGAAATGTCATCAATCGGGTGGCCTATACCTTTTCCCAGCCGGAAGAAGCCGGTCAGATCAAAGTGGGAGATGTGCATATTGATACATCTACCAGTGAGCGGCTACGTTCATGGAGTTCGGTGTTGACCAAGGATATTCCCCAACATCCACTGTTGGGCGTTGGCGTAACCGGGGGTCGATTTATGGATGCGCAATATCCACGTGTGCTTTCCGAAACAGGGATTATCGGCCTGATTCTGTTCCTGTGGCTGTTGCGCCGTATATGGGTGTTGCTCAGGATATGTCACCGGAGTTTGTCCGATGCCAGCCTCAGAGGTGTGGCACTGGGGACGCTGTGTGGTTTCGGCGGATTATTATTTCATGCATTGGGTTCGAATTCGTTTATCATTGTCCGCATTATGGAGCCATTAATGATTTTGATTGGATTGTTGTTGGCCGCATTGTTGATTGAACAACAAAAATCCGGTGACAATTTGCAAGACGGAGGCTTTGCATGACGGACATGCACACCAGAACAATGATGCGTTTTATTGTCTTGCTGTTTGTTTTTCTGGCATTTCCTGGATGTTCCGGGTTGGCGCTGGCGGGATCATTGGCCATTCAGGATGCCCGTTTGTGGACGGCTCCGGATCATACACGGGTTGTATTTGATTTGAATGGCCCGGTGGATTACCGGGTATTCCGCCTGAAATCACCGGAACGCATTGTGGTGGATATGCGCAAAGTTACGCTGCGTACCAAGCTGGAAGGATTGATTAAGCAGGATCCAGTGCTGTCAGCTATTCGCTATGGTAAACAGAAAAACGGTGGGCTGCGGCTGGTGATGGATGTGAAAGAAAGCGTGCAGCCCCGCTCCTTTCTGCTCAAACCCATGCATGGCAAGCCTTATCGTCTGGTCGTGGATTTGATGCGCCAGAAAAAGGAAATGCGTGCCGCCGTGACCATTTCACAGGTGCGCGCCCGCAAGCAGATTATCATTGCGGTGGATGCCGGTCATGGCGGTGAGGATCCCGGTGCAATTGGCCTGCATCGCGTCAGGGAAAAGGATGTTACGCTGGCGGTAGCCAAAAGGCTGGCCCATGCGATCAATGCACAGCCGGGTATGCGGGCTGTGTTGATCCGCAAAGGTGATTATTTCATCCCGTTGAGCCGGCGTGTGCGATTGGCGCGCAAGGCCAAGGCGGATATTATGATTAGTATTCATGCGGACGCGGTAAAGAAGCGCAATGTTTCGGGTGCCAGTGTTTACACCCTGTCCGAAAAGGGTGCATCAGATCATGTGGCCGCGATGCTGGCCAGGAAGGAAAATTCCTCGGATGCCATTGGCGGGGTCAGGCCCGGGGAAGTCCGGGATCCATTGGTGAGCCGTATTCTTGCGGACCTTATCAAGCGTGACAGTCTGAACAGTGCTGAATTATTGGCGGGTGAAATGTTGAAGCACATTCGGCGTATCGGGCCTATCAAATACAGCGTTCCCAAACATGCCCGGTTTGTGGTGCTTGGCGCCCCGGAAATTCCCAGTGTGCTGGTGGAACTGGATTACATCTCCAACCCAAAACGGGAACGCTTGCTGCGCAGCAGCAAACATCAGAAACGTCTGGCAACGGCATTGTTGCAAGCCAGCGAGTCTTTCCTGCGGCGGCA
>BTQQ01000131.1:0-4864 GCA_036985955.1 Zetaproteobacteria bacterium
CCGATGATAGCCACCACGATCATCAGTTCGATGAGCGTGAAGCCTTCCTCGGCCTTTTTTTTGTTGATCAAGTTCATCATGATGTTGAATCTCCTTTTTTATCAAATCGCTCTCTCGTTCCATGGTTTGAGAAAGGCACAAGCAACATAACGCAAGCCGCATGCCAAGCGCAGTGATGGCTATCACACGATTTTCAGGCTAAATGTGACAATATTTGTCAGTGTCGCTTACGAAAATTGGGCCATCTGCTCACTGCGGTATTGTAGCGCCTCACCGACATGCGAGGGCGATACGGCACCCACCCCATCCAGATCGGCAATAGTACGCGCCACCTTGAGAATACGATGATAACTGCGGGCGGAAAGGGAAAAGCGTTCCATGGCTGTATCCAGCAATTGTGCGCCTTGCGTGTCCGGTCGTGCATATTGCTCGATTTGCTGCTGGCTCATGCGGGCATTCACGCACCCCTCGCCCAATCGCACATATTGTTTTTCCCGAGCCGCCTTTACCCGCCCGGCGACCTGTGCAGAAGACTCTCCCGACCGCATGCATGCCAGTTCCTCCTTATCCACCGGCGGCACATGAACGTGCAAATCAAAACGGTCCAGTAGGGGGCCCGAAATACGCTGTCTATATCGTCTAATCTGGGAGGGTGAACAGCGGCAGGCGCGAACCGGATGCCCCAGATAACCACAGGGACAGGGATTCATAGCGGCCATCAATTGAAATCGAGCCGGAAATTCCAGCGTATCCGCCGCGCGCGCGATGCACACGCGTCCGTCTTCCAGTGGCTGACGCAGCACCTCCAACACCTGACGTTTGAACTCCGGCAGTTCGTCCAGAAACAGCACGCCAAAATCGGCGCGGGACACCTCGCCGGGGCGCGGTGTGCTGCCACCGCCAATCATGGCGACATCCGAAGCCGAGTGATGGGGGGAACGAAAGGGTGGCATGGTATCCGTCATCGTTCGGCTGCCATCCCCGGACACGCTGTAGATGCGGGCAACCTCCAGACGTTGCGCCAGCGTTAACGGCGGAAGAATGCCGGGAAGGCGTTTGGCCAGCATGCTCTTACCCACGCCGGGCGGTCCGCTCATCAGTATGTGGTGACCTCCGGCAGCGGCAATCTCCAGCGCACGGCGCGCCTGCAACTGTCCGCGGATGTCGGCCAGATCCAGTGTATTCGCAACACGTTCGGCAGGCGGACTGGTTTGATTCGATGAAGCCACCAGCAAATCTCTTCCGCTCAGGTGCCGTGCAACCTGCAACAGATTGGTGGCGGGTAATACATCAAGCCCTTCCACCAGTGCAGCTTCTCCAGCATTGTCCTCGGGGACAATCAGGCAGGAAAACCCCTTGTCCCGCGCATGCATGGCCAACGGCAGTATGCCAGGGACGGGGTTCAATCGCCCGTCCAGCGCCAACTCCCCCAGTACAAAGGGGAGGTCGTTTCCGATGGTAGTCTCTGTGTCCCTGGAGGTATCCCGCTTCATTTTAATCTGACCGCTGGCCACCAATAACCCGATGGCCACGGGAAGATCAAAATGAGAGCCATCCTTGCGTTTGTCCGCAGGTGCCAGATTCACCGTGATATGTCTTAACGGAAATTCAAAACCGGAGTTTAAGAGTGCAGAACGCACTCGGTCCCGCGCCTCGCGCACGGCAGCCTCCGGCAATCCCACCATGTTCCAGGCGGGCAACCCGCGCGACAAATCCACCTCCACATCCACCGGCTCCGCATTCAAGCCGCGCAGCGCCGCACTCGGCAAACGCGCCAGCATGATTAAAAGTAGGGGATGAAGTGCAGAGAGTGAGGCGTGAGGAGTGAAGCGTAAGTGGCAATAAAAAGTGAGGTGTCAGGTATAAAGTATTGAAGGTTGCCCCTAACTCCGTGCCTCACACCTACTCCCTCTCTCCTCACTTCCTCGCTTCCAGCGCCGCGATGCGCGCTTCCATATCCCTGATTTGTCCACGTGCTTTCACAAGCAACGCTTCGGCCACCTGCATGCGTTCGTCCGTCACCACATCCAGCCCGCCAAGTGCGCTTTCCACAATGGTTTTAACCTGTGCTTGCGCTCCCTCTTTCACACTGCCGAGCAAGCGCAAGCCTCCGGCTATTTTTTCCGCGATATCATCCAGTACTGCTTGCTCCAATGCCATATTACTCTCCTGAAACCGAATATAAGGGCCGCGGAAATAATAAATCATCCAATTCTGCTGGTCTCTAAGCCCAGCTTCTGTGTTGCAGAATCAGTTACATAATCAATGATATACGCCCGCTTCTGCGCCTTGAACCTGGACTTATATCCTGTGCATAATCTGGATGATTTATTATTTCCGCAGCCCTAACCTATCAGATACCATGCGTGATGGAATCGTAAAAAGTCCGCTCGTGGGCACGATGATGCGTTTTTACGAACTCATTATGTTTAAAGCGACGCCCAAATCTTCTCGTCCGTGTTTTTCTGGCAAGGCCCCTTTTAAATAACCCCATTTCCTGGAGGGCATTTTGATTCTGAGCCAACCCTCCTTTCTGGATTTGCTGGCCTCCAGCATGGCTCCCGGCCTGTACCAGCCAATACGCTCCGTCTTGATCGACGGTTTGGCGCGAACATGGTGATAGCCCCGGAAATCAAACTTTTTATGCGCACCTCTTCGTTCAGATACCTTGCGTACTTCCTTCATGATCGCCTGTTCAACGGATTTCTGGCGGCCCATTCCGCGGCGTACAACAATTGAAAAAGTCGTCAGTTTGGGTGTTTGGCGTTTCAATTCGATGACACCATCCAGCTTCCCGTTACCGAACTCAATCGCATAACCTTCCTTGACGGGTTCCAGCACATCCACGGCCAGATCCATCCGGTGAAGCCCCTGCTGCACTGATGCCAGCGATGTTTGCATACTGACCGGAAGACTCTCTTCCTGACCTTGAAAATATCCCACTGTTCCTTCGATTAGCGCGCCAGGTATGGCCGCTATGGTCGTCATCGCGACACAGCCGCCCAATGTGAGCGTTGCAAGCAGAAAAACTATTCGCCCCATCGCACACCCTCTCTGTCTTCGATACCAAGGTGGGACATAAGCCTGTCCACCATGAAATCCACCAACTCCGCAATACTCTCCGGCCGGTGGTAAAAACCCGGCATCGCCGGAATGATATGCACACCCATGCGCGCCAGTTTAAGCATGTGTTCAAGGTGAATGGATGACAGCGGCGTTTCTCTGGGCATCAGAATCAACCGTCCGCCCTCCTTGAGCATCACATCGGCGGCTCGTTCAATGAGATTATCCGAAGCGCCGGTGGCTATTCGCGCCAACGTCCCCATGGAACAGGGAACGATCGCCATATGCCGGATGCCCGCCGACCCTGATGCCGCGGGAGAAAACCAGTCATTCAACGCATACCCACGCAGATTTTCCGCACTTGTATCCAGATGCTCCGCCAGAAAAGCTCCCATCTGTTCCGGTGATTCGGGTAGGATGACATTCAACTCCTGTTTGAGCACCACACGTGCTGCATCTGAAATTAAAACATGTTGACGTATACCGGTCTTGCCCAGCCTCTCTATCATGCGCAAACCGTAGGCGGCACCCGAAGCACCTGTCATAGCTACCACGATGCCGTGTTCAAAATCACTCATGTTCGCCATTGTTGCACGCTGATCACATTCAATCTGTGTTCTCCTTCACACATCACATACTAAAGCTGTCACCCAGATATAGCCTGCGTGCATCCGGATGCGCCACAATATCATCCGGTGTTCCCTGTACCAGAATTTCACCTGCGTTCATCAGATACGCCCGGTCGCAGATTGACAGGGTATCGCGCACATTATGATCGGTAATTAAAATGCCGATGCCACGTGCTTTCAAGTCACTGATAATGGCCTGAATGTCCTCCACCGCAATCGGGTCCACGCCCGCGAATGGTTCATCCAGCAACAGGAATCTCGGTTGTGTCACCAGTGCCCGGGCAATCTCGGTGCGCCGCCGTTGGCCACCGGATAATGTATAAGCCTTCTGATGCTGGACGCCTTCAATGCCCAGTTCCAGAAGCAGATATTCGAGTCGTTCCTCAATTTCTTCCTGCGGAATGTCCAGTGTTTCAAGAATCCCCAGCAGGTTTTCCCGCACCGTCAGCTTGCGGAAGATACTCGCTTCCTGTGGCAGATAACCAATACCGCGGCGGGCTCTGCGGTGCATCGCCAGATGTGTGATATCTTCACCGTCCAGAGTAATCGACCCTTCATCACAATTCACCAGCCCGCAAACCATATAAAAGCTGGTCGTCTTGCCTGCACCATTGGGCCCAAGCAAGCCCACGCACTCGCCCGAATACACATCCATCCCGACCGCATGCACTACCCGGTTTTTACGATATGATTTGCTTAAATTCTCGGCAGACAAATGATGGACTTCACTCAAGGCAATGATCCCAACGGTGCCTTGCCGGATCCCTTACCGGTCGAATCCGCATCAATACGCAGTTTCACCCGGCCATCTTTTCCCTGGCGCACTTCCGTGGTTTTCTTTTGGATATTGTGAATAATGGTCTCGCCTTCGATGCGTCCACCGGGCTGTTCCATTTCAGCGTGCCCGGTAAGCGTCAGTATCTGACGTTTGTTATCCAGTTCGGCTCTGTCCGCGCGGCCATGCCTGTCTCCCTGCTGCATACGGACATGCCCTGTCGCTTCGGCACGTTCAATGCCGCTACCTTCAGTATAAAAAACCTTTAATTTGTCACAGAACAACTCGAAATCATCGCGTTTCAGATGAACGTTACCGGCAAACAGCGCCTGCTGTTTGTTATGCCATATATCCAGATGATCGGCTTGCACCGTCACCGGCCCGGCCAATACCGGAT
>BTQQ01000132.1:0-4826 GCA_036985955.1 Zetaproteobacteria bacterium
TGTTTGATCTGAAGGATTTGTATCTGCAGGTGATCGTGGACCACAACAAAAGCCCACGAAACTTTCATGCCATGCCGGATGCTACGAATAAAGCTGAAGGTTTTAACCCGTTGTGCGGCGACAAGCTCATGCTGTATATCAAACTGGATGATAAAAACGTGATTCAGGATGTCAGTTTTGAAGGTTCCGGTTGCGCCATTTCAACTGCCTCGGCCTCATTGATGACCGAGCAGCTCAAGGGCAAGACCATGGATGAGGCCGAATTGCTGTTTTCCCGTTTCCACGACATGGTAACTTCCGACCCGACAGCCCCGGCAAATACCGACGGGCTGGATAAACTGGCCGTTCTGGGTGGCGTTCGCGAATTTCCATCGCGTATCAAGTGTGCCACGCTGTGCTGGCATACCCTCAATGCAGCCCTGGCGGGCGATGAATCCGCCACCACGGAATAATAGTTATGATAAAGTCGCAAAAAGACCGTCCATGGCCTTTTTACTCCACGGAAAGCAAAAAACGTGGTTTTCACTTTCCTTACAAATCAATGTCATTGATTTGCGCGCCCGTCCATGGGCGCACCGATAACTTTTTGCAAAGTTATCGACTATGACAGCACACATCGGCGAAATGCGAAACGTACTGCGTGATTGCGACGCGCTGCTGATTCCAGTCGGCACCAAAGTCACCATCCCTGAAGGCAGTCAGGTCATGATTACACAAGCGTTGGGCGGTTCCTATACGGTAAATATCAACGGTAATCTGGCACGTATCGCGAGCCACGATGCGGATGCGCTGGGGCTTGAAGTGGAACAGCAACCGGAAACACCCAAAAAAGCCGAGGGACCGGTGGATGAAGGCGCGGTGTGGATGGCACTCGGAACGTGTTATGACCCTGAAATTCCCGTCAGTATTGTGGAGCTGGGGCTTATTTATCACTGCGACATCAAGCCCCTGGAGCAGGGAAATTGTGTCGATGTAGTGATGACATTAACCGCTCCCGGCTGCGGTATGGGTCCAATTCTGGTTGAAGACGTGCGCGCCAAACTGCTGGCAGTGGAGAATGTCACCGAGGTCAACGTGGATTTGGTGTTTGATCCTCCGTGGGATCGTTCCATGATGAGCGATGAAGCCAAACTGCAACTGGGGATGTTCTGATGGCGGAATGGGTGGATGTGGCCCCTGTAAATGAACTGATGCCGGGTAGCCGCAAGGTCATCAGTACAGAAATCGGCCCCATTGCCGTATTCAATCTCGATGGTGAGCTTTTCGCCATCGCGGATATCTGTACACACGATGGTGGAGAACTGGCAAGCGGCGCATGCGAAGGCGATCAAATCATCTGCCCTCGTCATGGCGCCCGCTTCTGCATCAGAACTGGCAAGGTGCTAACGCCGCCGGCCTACGAGGATGTGGAAACGTTCCAGGTGAATATCCAAAATGACGTAGTACGGGTTGATATTGATGCATAGGAGATGAATTGCAGTTGCAGCAATATCTGGTTTTCCATTCAATTATATAAGTAGCTGTTTTATATCATGACTTTTTGCAAAGTTATGATATGTGCTACGGTTGCTAAATGTGTATTAAAATAAACGCAAGGGGTTGACTGTGCAGAAAATTGTTTCGTTTCTGCTGACACGGCTACGCAACCGGCCAGACAGTGAGCACGAGCAAGCCATCATCCGTGTAGGCATTGTCGGCTTATTTTGCCTGTTTTTCTACATTCAGGAACCATTTTCTGTCTTCTTTCTGGCATTAATCTATTTGCTATTTGCAATTATTTTATTTATTTGGATATTGATTTTTCCGGGTAAGAGCGTGCCAAGAAGAATCCTCGGAATCATCGGAGACATAGGAGTAACGTCAGCAGGGATGATTCTCCCTGGGAATGAAGACGGAGCGCCGCTTGTCGCCGTTTATCTCTGGGTTGTTACCGGTAATGGCTTCCGGTACGGGCTCAATTACCTCCTTTTTTCCACCATAATCGCAGGCATGGGTTTTTTATCCGTAATAGCGATAAACCCCTATTGGACTGAGCATATCGTACTAAGCATAAGCTTACTGTTTGTTACCGTAGTAATTCCAATGTATATGGCAGGGTTAATCCGTAAACTTCGGCATGCAATCAGCATAGCCGAGGAGGCCAATCGCATAAAATCCCAGTTTATCGCCAACATGAGCCATGAGTTGCGCACCCCGCTCAGCGGTATTATCGGCATGAGCGACCTTCTGGCCAGCACCAACCTGAATCAGGAACAAAATCGTTTCGCCACAGTCATCAAGGATTCCGGCCACCATCTGCTCAGTCTGATTGAGCGCATTCTCGACATGTCGCGGATTGAAGCCGGAAAACTGGAAATCGCACACGAACCCTTTGACCTGCACCAGTTGGTTCACGGTTGTGTGGCCATATTTGAAGCTCAGGCAAAAGAAAAGGGCATCCGGGTAGAAGCCCGCATCGATGCAGACGTGCCATTCAACCTGCTGGGTGATCCGAAGCACTTGAGAGAAATTTTCATCAACCTTGCAGGCAACGCGGTGAAGTTTACGAATACTGGCAGCGTACGCATCAATGTGAGTCTGCTTGACAAATCGGATGCTCATGTACAACTGAAATTCACAATTACTGATACAGGGATTGGCATGTCAGAAGAGGCACAAAGCAGAATCTTCGAACGATTCACGCAGGCAGATGACAGCGTAACCCGGCGTTTTGGTGGCACGGGCCTGGGGACCACCATCTCCAAGGAGCTGATTGAGCTCATGGGTGGTTCCATCAGCCTGCGCAGCAAGGAGGAGGAAGGCACGACGTTCACGGTGACGCTTCCATTTGAACGTCAACCGGAAATTAACAAAGCACGTGACCTCGCCGGCATGCGTGTGCTCCTGCTGGCAGGCAGCACGCTCCTGGACAAACTAACTGCATTACTGAACCGCTGGGGGGCAACTTGTGACAGCACAGAGGATGAAAAAATGCTATTTTCCAGTGTTGTCGATGCACTGGCGTCCGGCCAGGCATACGATGTCCTCATTGTCGAACAGGCCAAACTTGAACTCAAACCGGAGCGCATCGCTAATGCCATCAGGAACAAGAATGAACTATCCGATCTGGATACCATTCTGATTGATCCGGGTATCAACCGGGGTAACGATCAAAAAATGTTGGTAGCAGGATTTACGTCGGTTCTGCATATGCCGCTGGAAGAATCGCTGTTGTTCAACGCCCTGCATGTGGCCAGCGTGGTGCACGCCCATGCCGAAGTCATTCCGATTGCGGATGTGTACCGGCGCAAACAGGGTGTCAACGCCATGAACATTCTGCTTGCCGAGGATAATCCGGTCAATCAGGAGGTCATTGGCGAAATATTGCGGCGGGCCGGACATCAGGTGCAGATTGCCGAAGATGGAGAAAAGGCGCTGGATGCACTGGCCAGCGATAAAGAGTTCGACATGGTATTGCTGGATATGAACATGCCGGAGGTCAGCGGGCTGGATGTGCTCAAGCAGTTCCGCTTTATGGACACAAGCGCGAAAACACCCGTAGTGATGCTCAGTGCGGATGCTCTGCCGGAAACCATCCGCGCATGTAAAGAAGCGGGCGCCAACGACTACCTGACCAAACCGGTTAATTTAGAAGAACTCCTTGAAACACTTGCCATGTTTGCGCAAGCACAGGAAGACAGGTCGGGCGAGGAACAGCACCCCCCGGTATCTTTCGAGGATATCAACGGAGTGATAGATACCAGGCAGCTTGATGAATTTGCATGGATGTCTGAATCATCCAAAAAAATTGAGAAGTTTATCTCACTATATGAAAGCAGCGGACACGAGCATTTGTCGGCAATGGATACAGCGGCAGCGGAGGGTGATAAAACAAAGTTTTTGAATGAAGAGCATGCCTTCAAGGGCGCCGCCGCAACCATGGGTGCGATAAAAGTTGCAGCCCTGTGCCGTGAAATCGAAAACCACAAAGCTTCTCTTTGCCAACGCGATATGCTCAGCTATAGGGAAAAGCTGCAATCTGCTTTCCAACAGAGCCTCAACGGCCTGCACACCTATCTGAAAACGCTAGACGCTCCCAAAACATGATGCGCGTGGCAGGGTGACGGGCAAAAGCATCCCGTCACCCTGCATACGCACGCACCTATTTCGCCTTGGCTGACTGCCGCTTGACCAGGCGCTCCATCATGCGTAAATCCCTGCCACTCAGATTTAACGCTGCATCCACCCATATCTCGGTCACATCCTTCAGTTCGTCGTAGCTGAGTGCCTGGGTACGTTTACGCGCCGCGCGAAAAGCTGTGATGCCATTTCGTGCCTTATCCTCGCGGCTGATATAATCGTAGACCTCCTTCTCTCCATGTCCATCCTCGGCCAACACATCAACAACCCCCATATCAAACAGTTCCTCAGCGGAATACAGGCGGCCACTTAAAATCATCTTCTCAGCCAGTGTATGGCCAATCTTTCTGGATAAAAAGCTGTAAGCTCCCATGCCGGGAAATAGATTGAACAGAATCTCAGGAAAGCCCATTTTTACACCGCGTTCGGCAATGAGCACATCACTGGAAATAGCGGCTTCAAATCCACCACCCAAAGCATCTCCCTGCACTAGAGAAATGGTTGTAATATCCCTTTCGATCCCTGTATGGTTCAAATGCAGCACGTCAACGCAAGCGATGGCATATTCCATCAATCCATGACGGTCTTTTTCCTGAATAAGATGAGCAAACCTGCTCAGATCACCGCCAAGATTAAACACCCCAGATACTTCAGAGCCAAGAACAACGTATTGCACGTCGGTATATTCGCGCAGAGTGTTGATATCA
>BTQQ01000133.1:0-4789 GCA_036985955.1 Zetaproteobacteria bacterium
CTCGTCACCGGGGCCTCCGGCTTTGTCGGTTCTGCCATCGTGCGTCAGTTGCTCGATGCCGGTCACAACGTACGCGTATTGCTGCGATCCAACAGCCCACAGGATAATATCAAGGATCTGGACGTGGAAATTACCGTTGGAGATTTGACGGACACAGCAACATTGAAACCGGCTGCCACCGGCTGCTCCGCACTCTTTCACGCTGCGGCAGATTACCGCCTGTGGGTGCCGCATCCGCAAAGCATGTACGCAACCAATGTGGACGGCACGCGCAACATTATGCGGGCCGCGCTGGATGCCGGGATTAAACGCATCGTTTATACCAGCAGCGTAGCCACTCTGGGTATCAACCAGGATGGCACGCCTGCCGATGAAGAAACCCCCTCCTCTCTCGACAGTATGATCGGTCACTACAAGCGATCGAAATTCATGGCCGAGGCACTTGTTCACGAACTGGTCGAAAAAGAGGCTTTACCCGCCGTCATCGTCAACCCCTCCACACCGGTCGGACCACGCGACATCAAGCCGACACCCACGGGGAAAATGATTCTCGACGCCGCTCGCGGACGCATGCCTGCCTATGTGGATACCGGGCTCAACATCGCACACGTGGACGATGTCGCCGCAGGACACCTGCTGGCGCTGGAAAAGGGAATTATCGGAGAACGCTACATCCTGGGTGGAGAGAACATGAGTCTGAAGGATATCTTGTCACAGGTTGCCACGATTGCGGGCCGTAAACCCCCGCGCATCCGCTTACCCCATAATGCCGTGCTGCCCATGGCATGGGTCGCGCAGGGAATTGCACGTCTTTCGGGTACCGCACAACCCATCATGACCGTGGATGGCGTGCGTATGGCAAAAAAACGCATGTTCTATTCTTCCGCCAGAGCCGAACAGAAACTCGGATACACACACCGCGCAGCTGTTGATGCCCTGCGTGACGCCGTAGAATGGTTCCGTGGCCACGGCTATTGCTCATAACTATCTTTCCACCGAGAATCCGCATATGAAACCCCATTTTTACCTCGCTCTGCTAGCGGGGTTAGCAATCCTGACTGTGCTTATCACATGGCAGGGATTCGGTGAAGTGACCGGCGCACTCGCCACGGCAGGCTGGGGACTGCTCGCGGTCACCGCTTTCCATCTCATCCCCATGCTGGTCAACACGGTAGCCTGGAGGCATCTGTTTCAGCCGGAAAACCGTTTATCCACCCGTAAACTGCTTATCGCACGTTGGGTCGGAGAATCGGTCAACAGTCTGTTGCCCGTTGCCCAGGTAGGCGGCGAACTGGTGAAAGCCCGCTGGATCATGCCGGAGGGGATTGCAGGACGTATTGCAGGCGCAAGTGTAGTCGTGGATCTGACCGTTGCTGTGCTCACGCAGATTATCTTCACCGTCACCGGGCTAATGCTCCTGATTCTGTACCTTGGCCGGGACGACATCATCATTCCCATTGTGACAGGGGTCGTGATTATTTCGCTGCTGCTGGCCGGTTTCTATATCGCCCAACGCAAGGGAATGTTCGAAAAGGTGGCTTATCTGATTGAAAAAATTGCGGGTGGCCGGGAATGGCTTAACGTATCCGGAGGTGCGGCAACGCTGGATAAGGCCATCCACGATATGTACCGGCATCGTGGTTTGCTGGCGGCTGCCTCGACGTGGCGATTGCTGGGATGGATGCTGGGTACGGGAGAGGTATGGCTCATCATGTATTTCCTGGGGGCTCAGGTCACCCTCATGGAAGCCCTGCTGCTGGAAAGTCTCGGTCAGGCCGTGCGTGCCGCAGGCTTTATCATCCCTGCTTCACTCGGTGTTCAGGAAGGTGGATTTCTGCTGCTCGGTACAGCGCTTGGCATTCCACCGCATACAGCGCTGGCCCTTTCGCTGGGCAAGCGTGTGCGTGAATTGCTATTGGGGCTACCCGGTTTGGCGCTCTGGCAAATCAGAAGCGGGCACCGTCTGTGGAAGCAGCGGCAGACCGTACCGTCCGGTAAGAAACAGGCCTCCGCAAGCGACTCGTCCCAATGAACAAGGCACGTTTTATCACCCATGCTGCCAAGCGACTGATCGACCACAAGGCCCTGTACGCTCAGTTGATTATCACCCGCGACTGCAATCTTTCCTGCGCCTATTGCAATGAATACACCCCCGGCGCGCCACATGTGCCGACTGAAATACTAAAACACCGCATCGACAAGCTGGATGAACTGGGTGTGCTGGTGTACGACATTCTGGGCGGCGAGCCGGTCATGCATCCGGACCTTCCGGCGCTGGTTGCTTATATCAAGAGCAAGCAAAACGGCACCAATCTGGTCACCGTCATCAGCAACGGTTTTTTACTGACGGCGGACATTATTGACGCACTGAATGAAGCGGGACTGGACCTGATGCAGCTCAGCGTAGATTCCGTCAAGCCCGGTGCGCAATCCATGAAATCGCTCAAGAGCCTGTTGCCGACGCTGAAGATACTGGCCGAACACGCTCGTTTTACGGTCAAGGTGCAGACGGTGCTAACACCGGAAACTGCTAAAGAATATGATGCCTTCCGGGAATTGCTGGTGGATTTCCCCTTCGACTTCAGTTTTTCCTTTCTGCACGAAGCAGGCGGCAAAATCGCCATCAAAGGGCGGGAATATGTTGCCCTGTTCGACCGTCATCAATTATGGGGCGGCATGCGTTTATATCAGCAGGATGCACGAGCATTGCTGGAGGGCAATTTCAACCGTCCGTGGCAATGTCTGGGCGGTTCCAAATTCCTCTATGTGAACACGAACGGTCATATTCAGTGGTGCAGCCAGCAAACGGGCGCTGACATTCCGTTAAAAGATACCACCACGGATGATTTACATGCCGCCCATATCCACAAACCCTGCGAAGCCGGATGCGCCGTCGGTTGCGCCCGTCTTGTTTCGCATGCACTGGGCGAACCGTTGAAAAGCATCAAAGTAGGGCTTGCTACGTTAGCGGGCATTCAACGCTGATATACGATAGTGCCTGAACCACTATCAGGCTGCGAGAGCAAACGGGCACAGATGCTCCAGCCCGAATTCACATATCCCATGCGCAAAACATTCAGGATCGGCCCCGTATGTTTCCGTACATTCAACCAGTCCCCGGAGAAGCAATTTCAATTGTTCATACCTGAAAGGCTTGGGCAATTCATAACACAATTCCGTCTTGGCCGTTTTGATATCCGTAAGCGTCGCAGTTGCAATAACCATTTTCTGTAAAGGTCTATGTTCACGAATATGCCTGACCAGGGCAGTGCCTCTCATGCCGGGCAGCCTGTTGTCAATGATAATAGCAGCTGGCGTGATATATTGCGGTGAAGAAAAAAAGTCCAGGTAGGCTTCCGCACTTTCAAAACAGGCGGCTTTATACCCTTCAATAGTGACCAGAGCGCCCATGACTTTTCGCAATTCCGGCTCATCCTCAATAACATGAAACCACATAGGGAATCCTCTTAATAGGATTTTTTCTTACAAAGAATAAGTATTTTAATCATCACCGTCAAATCGAGCTTGCGAGAATTGGACGATCTTCATGGTATCCGAAGGGTGAGGGCCTACGGCCCGAATCAAAAATCAGAATATTTTGAACCGCTTCCCTGCCGCGCAGTAGATTTGCCATAAACCCGACAATCTCCTGGCCCGGATGATTTATGAGTAGTCCGGGCTAGAACGAATCCAGATTGCCAAAGCCTGACTTACGTGCCGCATTCCATTGATAGAAATTAAATACCAGCATGCCCCAGAAGTCCGGTCTGATGCTTGGCCGCATACGCCGGAATATTGAATTTGGAGCGTAAAAGCGTTTATGCAAATCGTTGACACGTTCCACCAGAGCTTCGGATGACATGTTTTTGGGTACAAACTGGCAATTCATGCCGGCAATCCTGCTCAGATTCTCCTCGTCTCTGAGGCGTCCTTCCTTCTTCAGTTCATTGTAGACACCGGTGCCACGGCGAGGGTTAAGGATGTTGAAGAAGGCCATGGGCACCTTGTTCTCCTCAAGGTACTGCAAGGTCGCGTCATACACCGAATCGGCCTCCGTATCCCAGCCGAACACAAAATTGAGCGAATAAGTAATACCATAGCGATGCAGATTGGTCAGCGCCTCATCATAGTGCCCGACCTTGTTCTGGCGCTTTTTCATCGAACGAATCGTTTCCTCATCCACCGATTCCATACCCATGTTCAGGTGCAGGCAGCCGGACTGTTTGGCCAGCTTCACTATCTCTTCGTCCACGCAATAATTCATGGGCCACAGGCTGGCCCACTTGATCTTCAGTGGCACCAGCGTCTCCAGCAACTGCTGGCAATTGCGTTTGGTGCCGCCAAACACCGAATCAGCGAAAAAGATGACACGCCCGCCCAGCGACTTGATATAACGAATTTCCTCCGCCAACTCTTCGTGCGGCCGCGAGCGGAACTTCTTGCCGTAGAGAATCGTTTCCTCGCAGAAATCGCAGCCGAACGGGCAACCGCGCGTGGTCTGCACCTGAAACACCCGGGGACGCGGATAGTGATGGAAAGGAATCATGTCATAACGCGGGTGCGGCAGGCCTTTCATATCCGGCAGTGGTTGCTGAACATACACTTTCTTCAGGCGTCCGGCGGCAGCATCGGCCAGTATATCCGCCCAGATGCCATCAGCTTCTCCGATTGCGTAAGCATCGCAGTGTCTTGCCACCTCTTCGGCATAAAAGTAAGTGTGCGGCCCCCCCATAATGACAGTTACACCGCGCTTTTTATATTCGGCGGCAATTTCGTAGGCGCGCCGGGA
>BTQQ01000134.1:0-4755 GCA_036985955.1 Zetaproteobacteria bacterium
CTTGTGCCCGGAGAAGTCGCTTTGGTTGGCGCGGGCCCGGGAGCAGCAGATTTGTTGACCTGTGCGGCCGCCCGGTTGCTGGCCGATTGCGATGTGATTGTTCACGATGCCCTGGTGTCGCAGGAAGTGCTCGACCTCGGGAGCAGTGATGCCGAACGCATCTTTGCGGGTAAGCGCGGTGGCCGGGCATCCGCCAATCAATCGGATATTTGCGGCACGCTGATCAGGTTGGCCAGAAGCGGTAAACGTGTGGTGCGTCTGAAGGGTGGTGATCCCTTTGTGTTTGGACGTGGCGGCGAAGAGATTCGTGCACTGACTGAGGCTGACGTGCCGTTTCGTGTCATTCCCGGCATTACGGCAGGCGTGGCCGCGCCTGCAATGGCGGGTATCCCGGTTACGGACCGGAGTGTGAACAGTTCGATTGCCTTTCTGACGGGACATGAGGTTTCCGAAAACAGCCGGATAGACTGGCCGACGCTGGTTGCGGCATTTCCGGTCATGGTGTTCTACATGGCAGCGCGTGTACTGCCGGAACTGGCTGCCCGACTGATGGATGCGGGTATGGATTCCAACATGCCCGTTGCAGTGATTCACAATGCATCGCTGGCGGATGAATCGGTTCATGTCGGTACGTTACAGCAAGCAAAAACCGGTAAAATAACCGCAGCCTCTCCGTCCATCGTGATTGTTGGAGAAACCGTGAACCAGCGTATCCCGTGGAGGAGTGATTCGGTCTGAAACCTTTTGTGTAGATGTTTTTACCGGGACACGGCCAGGCGACATTGACCTTGAAGGCTGGCTGACTAGGGCCTGTTCACATAAAATCCAAACGTAGTGACGCGGTCATTTTTGGGTCGCTGCAAGGCATTTCGAGTGCAATGTGCTGAATGCACATCAGCGAGAAATAACGCCGCTGCGGCCAAAAATGACCCGTCCCGCAGGGCTGCGCCCGAAATGAGGCTATGCGGCGTTGCTCGTCGTTTATTTGGATTTACCAAACTTCTCTCCTCACGCCTTGCCTGGCCTCATTTCGGACAGTAGCGCTACGCTTGGATTTTATGTGAACAGGCCCTAGCATCGCCCCGCACCTAAATTCAAGTTTCTTTGGAGTCATTCATCTCAATGTTAAAACAATATCTGCTTTCTCCGGGTCCAACCGCTGTGCCTGAGCGCGTATTGCTGCGTATGGCGCATCCGATGATTCATCACCGCACACCGCAATTCTCGGCCATTTTTGCCGAGACCAAAAGAATGCTCGAACAGGTCATCCAAACGAAGAACGATGCTCTGATGCTGGCATCTTCAGGTTCCGGGGCCATGGAGGCGGCGGTGGTTAACCTGTGTTCGCCCGGCGACACCATCATTTATGTGAATGGCGGTAAATTCGGTGAACGATGGGGCAAGATTGCGGCGAAGTACGGCGTAAATACCGTTGAGATCAAGGTGGAATGGGGTCAGGCAGTTGAAATTTCCGCTGTGGAAGCCGCATTAGACGCCAATCCTGATGCGAAAGGCGTGTTTTTGCAGGCATCGGAAACCAGCACGGCCACCGAACACCCGATTCGTGAGGTGGCGCGATTGACGGCTTCGCGCGAAGGCTGCGTGACCGTGGTGGATGCGATTACAGCATTGGGTGTGATTGATATGCCGATGGATGACTGGGGCCTGGATGTGGTGATTTCCGGTTCACAGAAGGCATTCATGTTGCCGCCCGGACTAGCCATGATTGCACTCTCGGACAAGGCGTGGGCGCTTACGGAATCAGCGGCCTGCCCGAAGTTTTATTTTGATCTGGCGACCGAGCGAAAGAATCAGCAGGCAGGCAAAGATACAACGGCATGGACGCCTGCCGTGGCCCTGATTCTCGGTTTGAATGAAGTGTTAAAAATGATGTTTGAGGAAGGCCTGGACAATCTCCTTGCCCGGCATGCGCTACTGGCGAAGGCAACGCGCGCGGGCGTGGCGGCGCTTGGTATGAAACCGGTATCTTCAACTCCGGCGACCAGTGCAACCGGTGCCTTTGTACCTGAGGGCGTGGATGGCGGGGCATTCGTGAAGTATTTGCGCGACACCATGGGCGTGACCTTCGCCGGTGGGCAGGATCATCTAAAGGGTAAAATCATCCGCATCGCACACCTGGGATACTATGATGTGTTTGATATTTGCATAGCGATAAGCGCCATTGAAATCGCGCTGAACCGTTTTGGGCATCCGGTCGAAATGGGTCGTGGTGTAGCGGCGGCGCAGGCTGTGCTGGCCGAGCGCTTTCCGGCGCAGGGTTAAGGCGTATGCCCAAGGTATGGATTGCGGACAAGATGTCCGATCGAGCCGTGGAGGTATTTAAGGCACGCGGCATTGACGTAGACTACAAACCAGGTCTTTCGGATGAGGAAAAACTGGCTATAGCCGGAGATTACGATGCTATTGCAGTGCGTTCATCGACGATATTAAAAGGTACATTGCTGGATCAGGCCAAGCGCGTGAAGGTGATTGGCCGCGCCGGTATCGGCGTTGATAATATTGATGTGGATGCGTGTTCGCGGCGTGGCATTGTGGTGATGAACACGCCGTTTGGTAATACCATCACGACTGCTGAACTGGCTGTGGCGCATATTGTAGCGGCGGCACGCATGATTCCGCAGGCTTCCGTCTCCACACGTTCGGGCAAGTGGGAAAAATCACGTTTCATGGGTATGGAATTGACCGGTAAGAAAGCAGGCGTCATCGGTGCGGGAAATATTGGCGCCATTGTATGCGACCGGCTCAAGGGTCTGCACATGGCCGTGTATGTTTACGATCCGTTTATTTCCGATGAGCGGGCTGCGGCGATGGGCGTGACCAAGGTGGAAACGGTGGCAGAATTGGCCGAAACGGTCGATATGCTGACCATTCACGTGCCGCTTCTGGATGCGACGCGCAACCTGATCAATGCGGACATACTGGCGCGGATGAAAAAAGGCTCGATTCTGGTGAATTGCGCTCGTGGTGGCATCGTGGACGAGAAGGCACTTTATGATGCATGTAAATCCGGCCACCTGCGGGCGGCGGCGCTGGATGTGTTTGAGAATGAACCGGCGCGTGAAAATCCCTTGTTTGAGCTGGATAATATCAGCTTTACACCGCATATCGGGGCATCCACGGATGAGGCGCAGGAAAATGTGGCCGTTCAGGTAGCCGAACAGATGTCGGACTATCTGCTGAACGGCACGGTGCGCAACGCCGTGAATGTGCCGTCGCTGTCCGAAGAGGAACAGCGTTTGCTGGCCCCATACCTGTTGCTGGCCGAACGCATGGGCCGTTTTGTCGGACAGACCATGAAGCCCGGTTATTCGCGCATCACGACGCATTTCGAAGGGCAGGCTGCATCAATCAACCGCAAACCGCTTATCAACAGCATGCTTCAGGGTCTGTTGTCGCAAAGTATGGAAGAGGTGAATGCAGTCAATGCCGGTATGCTGGCCAGGGATCGCGGTATTGAAGTGGCTGAGTCGGCACGTGAAACGCCGGAGAATTTCTCTACGCTGATCCGCCTGCAAGTGGAGGGTGATGAGGGAACACGTTGTGTTTCGGGGACATTATTCGATGAAACGCGACCGCGCTTTGTCAGTTTCGACACCTGCGAAGTGGAAATTGCACCACAAGGCAATCTTATTTTCATTCAGAATGAGGACAGGCCGGGCGTGATTGCGGCGATTGGTTCCATTCTTGCCGAGGCGAATATTAATATCGGTGATTTTCGTCTGGGACGGCGGGAAGATACGAGCAATGCGGTGGCGCTGGTGCAGGTGGATACGCCGCCGGATGAAGATGTGCTTAACAGGCTGGCGAGCCTGCCCCATATCATCATGGTTCGTTATGCCGAACTGGGGGATATGTGACGGATCGTGTGAAAGATCGACCGATTATCGGACTGGACGACGCCTTCGGCCTTCGTGCGAAGGCGTTGCGCGATTTACAGGGCCGGTTGCTTGCGCTGTTTGAAGAAGCCGGATTTGATGAGGTGATTCCACCGATTCTGGAACGTCCCGATACGTTGAAATCCGGTGCAGGACGTTTTCTTGCTGATCAGACGGTGGTGTTTTCGGATCCTGCGGGGGCTGGATTGCTGGCCATTCGTTCGGACATGACACCCCAGATTGCGCGCATTGCGGCGACACGTTTACAAAGTAAAGATATTTTGAAACTCTGCTATTCGGGCACAGTCATGCTGGCCCGGCCAGGGTCACGGCGCGGTTCACGTCAGCAATGGCAAACCGGCGTGGAATATCTTGGCGTATCCGGGGCGGAAGGCGATGCTGAAGTGATGCGTCTGGCGGCCATGTGCATGCTGGCCGCCGGATTCGGGCAGCCAGTGTTACAGGTTGGACATATCGGCTTACTCAAGTCACTGGTTGAGAAAAGTTCGGTGTCGCTGGAAACCTGGCGGGAGCTTATTGCCCGCCGCTCACCGGATGATCTGTCCGCAACCATCGCTTCCGTGAATATCTCCGAAACAAACCGGCAGGTCTTGCTGGACATGGCTTCAGGGCTTGGCGATCTGGCATGGATTGAGGCGCAGCAGGGCAGAATCAACGATGCGTTTGATGCCGCCGCGCAGGAACTGGTTTCTCTGGCGAAACAGGTGGGTGGCCTGTTGGAGGGTGACGTGCTGGTGCATGCAGATGCTGCGGTGATGCCGCGCTTTCTGTACCACAGCGGGATTGTGTTTGCGGGATTTGCCGCCGGAGTGCCGCAGGCGCTGCTGCACGGCGGACG
>BTQQ01000135.1:0-4667 GCA_036985955.1 Zetaproteobacteria bacterium
CCTGCCTGTTCCATTGATGATGGCTGCATTCATCCTGATTCTGGCTCCGCCGGTTTCTTTTGCCCAATCACCGTCAGCGCAGGCTTTCAGAAACCCGCAGCCGGTTAAAATCGAGAATTTGCCGCCAGGTGCCGGTGGCACGCCAATCAGTACCGAAGAGCCCTTCCTGTCACGCGATGGCCGGTTCCTTTTTTTCAACAGCGGTAAACAGGAAGGAAACAAGGATCTTTACTATGCCAAAAGAATCAGCAAGCGCTGGGTCTATCAGGGGCCTATCGGCCCGGATGTAAATACCAGCAAAGAGGTTGAAGGCAATCCGGCGATGGATCGCGCCTACAATTTCTATTACATCGACAGCGGCACCGAGGCAATGGCCAGAAAGGCACGTTTTTCTCCCGATACCGGTAATCTGAGTCACATCGTTGAACTGGCCGGTATTCCAAAGCGAAAGGCCCGGTTTTTTAAGCAGGAGCTTTACGGCAACATAGGCGTTGAAATCAGTGCGGATGGCGAGGTGTTATATTTTTCAAGGGCCACATGGGATTTGAACGGTATCTTTCTCGGCAGTTTCCTGGATTCTGATATTCTGTTTACTGTCAGGCAGGGGGATACATTTGTTTTTGATGAAGATAAAGCAAGGCGAATCATGAAGCGCATCAATACGCCGGACATGGAATACGCCGCCTGCATTTCATCGGACGGGCTGGAGTTGTTCTTTACGCATCTTTCTATTGCCGCTATGAAAAAGAAGGGGAAGATTCAGTCGCAAATTATGCGCGCGACAAGGCATTCCGTTTCGCAGCCGTTTGGCAAACCGGTGGAAGTCAGGGCGATTGGGCACCGCGATTTTGTTGAGGGGCCAACGCTGTCTTCCGATGGCCGCGAGTTGTATTATCACATACGCAAGGGCAATAAATTCAGGATTTACAAGGTGTCCCGCTAGAGCCCCTGAAATTATCCCGATTCCTAATGATACTGGAGCCTGTCCTCTACCGTTGTTTCCCCGCCAGAAAAGTGTCGTAGGCCAGTCTCTTTTCAGGGCTGGCCAAGGTCTGGTAGGCCAACTCGATCTGGCTGCGAATATGATCGAGTTCCACATCATCGAACAGGGAATAGACAGCCAGCGAATCGGTCTTATAGGCAAGCTTGGCTTGCCGGTATGCATTGATAATATCCATCGCCGAGGCATCCGGGGCAATTTCCAGAATATCATAAAAGTTGGTTGTTGATTCTCCGGTCATGGCCGGGATTGGCTGCCCGGATTATCCTGATCCAGCAGTGCGGCAGCCATATGTTCAATATAAATGGCGGCTCGTGACTGTGGGAAAGTCATCAGAAACGGGCGGCGCTGTCGCGAGGCGGTAATGACCTGCCGGTCATGGTTCAGGTGACCCAGATAATGAATTTTTTGGCCAAAGTATTTCAGGCATGCTGTAGTCATGGACAGGCCGAGATCAGTATCTGCCGGTTCCAATACCTGATTGACGATCAGGTGTAACTGCTGATTTTCAAGCTCACCCTGCAGCAGGCGGGCATGATCCGGATGTCGTTGCTGCATGGTGGCCATGAAGGATGCCAGTGTACGAATTTTCCGGCTTTCACCATGGCGCAGGGTCAGGATTTTACTCATCAGTTTTCGTGTTTGGCGGGGGGCTCCGCGTAATTTTCGAGTCATCACGCATTTGAGAAATCGATATGTATTTTCGATAGAGGTGGGGTCCGGAACCACAGGAATGATGCCTCGCTCAGCCTGGATAAAGAAATCCAGGGTGTTGAATGAGGTGCCGGCACCGAGATCAAGGACGACATAATCGGCTTGGATACGCTTCAGATTGCGGAGAATTTTTAGTTTCTGATAGTGCTTGAGGTTGGCAATGTCCAATCCATCGCCAGCGCCACTGATGATGCCGACATTAGCCTCGGGCATATCCACAACAATGTCATTGATGTTTGCACACTTGCCGGATACATAATCGGATAATGTATGCTCCGGGTTTGCCAGACCGAGGCAGGTGTGAAGATTGGCACCACCCAGATCGAGATCGACCAGAACGACACGTTTGCCATGCTTTGAGAGTGCCAGCCCAAGACTGGATGAAATAAAGCTTTTGCCTACACCGCCCTTGCCGCTGGCAATGGCCCAAATATGTGGACCCCTCGGGCTGGTTGTCGCGCCAGATATCTCAGTGATCTGACTCAGTTGTACGACAGACATCGGTTAAGCTCCGGTGCAGGGGCCGTGATGGGCGGGCGATATTCCAAGTCCTGGCATGCATGACTCCTGAATGATCCATGAAATACTGGATACTAGCCCAGACGACGGGCGTTGGAAATTCCGAGACAGGCGCATACGCACGCAGCCAAGTTTATGGCAGAGTTGTGGCCAATATTAGGCGAAAGGATTGTGAGCTCATGTCGGTCAGGTTATTCAATCTCAGGAATGTGCCCGATGATGAAGCGGACGAGGTCCGGCAATTGCTCGCCGGCAATGAAATCGATTTCTATGAAACGCATGCCGGGGGTTGGGGCGTATCCTCGCCCGCCATTTGGCTGCATGATAACAGCCGTCTTGAACAGGCCAAAGAACTGATCAAGGCCTATCAGCGCGAGCGGGCCGCCACGGCACGGACGGCATACGAGCAGCTCAGGCGCGAAGGCAGGCACCCGACCCTGATGTACAATATCCGGCGCCACCCTTTACAATTCATCCTGCTCGTGCTCATGGCTTTGTTCATCCTCTATGTCAGCCTGAGTCCGTTCCTGCGCTTCGGCAGCTAGGGCCTGTTCACATAAAATCCAAGCGTAGCGCTGCGTTTGGATTTTATGTGAACAGGCCCTTGTCCAGCGTGATTATCACGGCGATTTATGAATGATGCAGAATAGTTCGATAAAAATAGTTTTAATGCGGAGTTAATTTTATTTTGAAATATATTGGTATTAAAAAAGGGATCATCCTGTTAGGACTTGGGCTGCTAATATCCTGCAGTTCCGGGGACAGGCTGGACAGCATCCTGCAGAAAAAAATTCTGACGGTGGTGACCCGCAATGCGCCGACCACCTGGTATGAAGGCCGGGATGGTAATGCCGGATTTGAATACGAACTGGCGAAAAGTTTTGCCGCCTATCTTGGTGTCGAACTGAAACTTGTTACGAAAGATAGCGTGTCCGGTATTCTGGAAATAATTAAAAAGGGTAAGGCCGATATTGCCGTCGCCGGTCTGGCGCGTACTTCTGAACGCGAAAACGGTTTTCTGTTTGGTCCGGCTTATCAGGAAGTCACACAACAGGTGGTTTGCCGGCGAGGTGGCGCACGCCCAAAGAGTGTCGAGGATCTGGCTGATGTCGAATTGATGGTGCCGGCCAATAGCAGTTATGTAGAGCGTCTTCAGTCGCTCAAACCCCGTTACCCGGATATTCACTGGCGTGAAGATGCAAGTCTGAATACGGAGAGTCTGCTGGAACAGGTATGGGAAAAAAAGCTGGAATGCACCATTGCTGATTCCAATATTGTGGCAATCAACCGGCGTTACTTTCCTGAGTTGAGCGTACGTTTCGATCTGGGTAAACCGCAGTCACTGGCCTGGGTGTTGCCGGCTGATGCTGCTCACCTGCGTAAGAAGGTCAAAGCCTGGTATGAAGTCATAGACAACAATGGCGAGCTGGCCGCACTGAAGGAAAAGTACTATGGCTATATTGATGTTTTTGATTATGTTGATACACGCACACTGACACGGCGTATCAAACGATTGTTGCCAAAATTCCGGCCAATGTTTGAAGAGGCCGGTATGCGTTACGGGATCGACTGGACCTTGTTGGCAGCGCAGTCCTATCAGGAGTCGCACTGGAACCCACGTGCAAAAAGCCCAACCGGTGTGCGTGGCATCATGATGCTGACCCTGACCACAGCAAAGGAAATGGGAATCAAAAGCCGCCTGAATGCGAAAGAAAACATCATGGGGGGTGCGAAGTATTTATCGCAGATGCAGAAACGCCTGCCACAAAGTATTACCAAACATGATCGGGAATGGATGGCGCTGGCGGCCTATAATATTGGTTTTGGGCACATGCGTGATGTCTTTGTGCTTACCGAAAGGCTGGGCAAAAATCCAAATCTCTGGGCCGATGTGAGCACGGTGTTGCCGTTACTGGGGCGGAAAAAATATTACAAGACGTTAAAGCGTGGTTATGCCCGTGGCTGGGAACCGGTGCGTTATGTCAAACGCGTTCGTGATTATCAGGATATTATTGTAAAGAACCTGGAACGGCAGGAAGTTGCAGAAAAATAGCAGTTCAAAAGAGATCGGTGATAAATGAGACGCGGTGAAGCGCCAGGCGCATACGCATGCAGCCAGTTTGAACAGGCCAAACGAATTGTGATCGAGGCCTATCAGTGCGAGCGGGCCGCCATACGAGCAGCTCAGGCGCGAAGGCAGTACCCGACCCTGATGCACAAAATATCCGACACCACCCGCTGCAATTTATCCTGCTCGTGCTCATGGCCCTGCTCATCCTCTATGTCAGCCTGAGCCCGTTCCTGCACTTCGGGGGCTAGTGTCCTGTCCCGTAAGTTCGTTACCTTTCAGTGAGTTCTGACCACATAAACAGTACAATAATAGACTTGGCCTTATGTCTTTCCACAAAGGCTTTTGTAGCAATGAAAGACCTGA
>BTQQ01000136.1:0-4617 GCA_036985955.1 Zetaproteobacteria bacterium
AATAAACCAAAACTTCTGGATCAGGTGCGCATCGCAATTCGTCAGCGGCATTACAGCTTGGCAACGGAGAAAACTTACATTGCCTGGATCAAGCGGTACATCTTTTTCCATCATAAACGGCATCCCAAGGAGATGGGTAAGCATGAAATCGAGGCATTTCTCAATTTCCTGGTGCTCGAACGCAAGGTTTCCGCATCGACACAGGCACAAGCACTGAATGCGCTGGTTTTTCTATATAAACAGGTGTTGGAACTGGATGTCGGTGAATTCAAGCATTTGCAGAAGTCGAAAAAACCTAAGCGTTTACCCGTTGTATTATCTGTTTCGGAAGTTGGGCGCGTACTCGGTTTTCTGGAAGGTCGGAATCGTTTGATGGCCGGTCTTTTGTATGGCTCGGGCTTGCGTTTGATGGAGTGCGTACGGCTCAGGGTGCAGGATATTGATTTTGATTATGCACAACTGACGGTGCGTAGGGGAAAAGGGCAAAAGGATCGGGTGACAATGCTGCCGAAATCGCTGTTTGACAGTTTGCAAGCGCAATTGGAGAAGGTGCGTCTGCTGCATCAGCAGGATTTGCAGGATGGATTCGGGGAGGTTTACCTGCCGCCTGCATTGAGCCGGAAATATCCGCAGGCGGGGAGAGAATGGGGCTGGCAATATGTGTTCCCGTCTTCCAGACGCTCTGTTGACCCTTATTCGGGGAAAGAAAGGCGGCATCATATTGATGAAAAATCATTGCAGCGGGCGGTGCGCACGGCTGTGCAGAAAAGCGGTATCAGCAAACGCGCCAGTTGCCATACATTTAGGCACTCCTTTGCCACGCATCTACTGGAGCGCGGTTACGATATCCGGACTGTGCAGGAATTGCTCGGTCACAGCGATGTGAAAACCACAATGATTTATACCCATGTGCTCAATCAGGGCGGAAAAGGGGTGCAAAGTCCGCTGGATTGTCTGTGATGCTCATGGAATAAAACAGGGTCTGTATTGTAGCGGAGGGTCTGAATTCGATTGCAGCCAGAGCCTGGGCGCGGCATGCTCCGGCCATGCCTCACCTTGTTCTTATTGATGGTCCCAACTACGTTTTTCGCGCCTTTCATGCCATTCGGCAATTGTCGAATTCAAAGGGTGAACCGACCAATGCGGTCTTCGGCTATGTACAAATGCTGCGCAGCATCCTCAAGGAGCTTCAGCCCACACATGTTGCCGTTGCTTTCGACCCGAAAGGGGGAACATTCCGCAACGATATATATGCCGATTACAAAGCGCATCGCCCTCCGATGCCGGAAGATTTGGCCGTACAATGGCCCCATGTGTTCGAAGTAACGCGAGGATTCAATCTACCACTCATTCAGATAGACAACTACGAAGCCGATGATGTCATTGCCACGCTGGCGCGGCAGGCCGAACGTGAAGGTTGGGATGTCACTATTGTTTCTACCGACAAGGATCTGATGCAACTGGTTGGAGAGCGTATCCGGATACTCGACACCATGAAACATCTCGAATACGGCGCGGATGAGGTGAAAGCCAAATGGGGCGTGGCACCCGACAGAATCCACGATCTGCTGGCACTGGCCGGCGATGCGTCCGACAACATCCCCGGCGTTCCCGGCATTGGCCCGAAGACGGCCGTGGAACTCCTTGAGATGTATGGTGATCTCGAAGGTGTGCTGGAACATGCATCGGAAATCAAACAGAACAAACGGCGCGAAAATCTGATTCAGCATGCTGGGGATGCACGCCTTTCATACCGGCTGGTGGCACTGGACGAACAGACGCCTGTGGGTATGACACTGGATGAACTGACGATACAGTCACCAGACAGGCAGAAATTAGCCCGAATTTTTGAACAACTGGAATTCCACCGGTTCATTGAAGAATTCAAAGTCGATCCTGCCGGGCAGGTCTCATCCGAACATGCGGAGGAACGCACAAACCTTCTGGTGGATACGCCCGAGACATTAAAACAACTTGTTACAACATTGGAATCCGCAGAACTCATCGCCGTGGACACCGAAACCACATCCCTTTCCTGCCATGATGCGGAACTGGTTGGCCTGTCGTTTGCCGTCAGGCCGGGCGAGGGCTGGTATGTACCGGTCGGCCACCAATCCGCCGATTTGTTCGGAGAAACGGCACGCCAGCTACCCAAAGCGGATGTGCTGTCGACATTGAAGCCCATTCTGGAAGATCCGGACACGCACAAATGTGGTCACAATCTGAAATACGATATCCAGGTGCTCAGGCGGGCAGGCATTGAGCTTGCGGGTATTCGTTATGACTCCATGTTGCTCGCTTATGTGGATGAAGCAGGACAATCGGCGAAGATGGATAACGTTGCGCTTAAATATCTCGGGCACCGCTGCATTTCGTATGAAGAAGTCGCAGGCAAAGGCGCAAAGCAAATCAATTTTTCCCATGTATCAGTTGCGGCCGCCCTGCCCTATGCCGCCGAGGATGCCGAAATCGCTCTGCGCCTGACGCAGCACCTGTGCGGCAAACTCGGCGAGCGCATCAAGCGCCATGACGATATTGAATTGCCCCTGTCCCGCGTGCTGGCGGATATGGAATGGACCGGTGCGCATCTGGATGTTAACAAGTTGGTGAAACTTTCCGGGCGCTTCGGCAAACGCATTGGTGAACTGGAAAAACATATCCATCAGGCTGCCGGCAACACCTTCAACATCCAGTCCCCCAAACAGCTGGGCGTCCTGCTGTTTGAAACGCTGGCAATCCCCGGCGGCAAGAAAACCAAATCTGGCCAGTGGGCCACCGGCCAGGAAGTGCTGGAACAGTTGGCCGAAGATCATGAAGTCCCCCGCCTGATCCTTGAGGTACGCCAACTGGCCAAACTAAAATCCACCTATACCGATGCGCTGCAAAAGCTGATTCATCCGGAAACAGACCGGGTGCACACTTCGTATAATCAGGCGGTCACCACCACCGGACGTCTCTCCTCCTCCGATCCGAATTTACAAAATATCCCGATACGCAGCGAAGAAGGGCGGGAGATTCGCAAGGCATTTACCGCCGGGGAAGGAAACCTGCTTATATCTGCGGATTATTCACAGATCGAATTACGATTGATGGCACACTTTTCCGGCGATACAGTGCTGTCAGACGCATTCGCCCATGGTGAAGATATTCATGCAGCCACCGCCGCCGCCGTAAATCAGGTGGCATTGCAAGATGTCACCGGCGACATGCGCCGTCGAGCCAAAATCGTTAATTTCGGCATCCTTTATGGCATGAGTGCCTTCGGCTTAGGTAAACAACTGGGTGTTGAACGCGGTGAGGCACAGGCCTTTATTGATGCCTACTTTGCACAATACCCCGCAGTCCGTCATTTCATGGAGAAAACGCTGGAACTTGCCAGAGCGCAGGGCTACG
Source organism: Zetaproteobacteria bacterium (assembly GCA_036985955.1). Classification (GTDB taxonomy): domain Bacteria; phylum Pseudomonadota; class Zetaproteobacteria; order Mariprofundales; family Mariprofundaceae; genus JAUZQZ01. The sequence continues at coordinate 3,394 of BTQQ01000136.1, forward strand.
TTGAAACCCTTTTGGGCCACCGTGTTCATGTGCCGGAAATTAACGCAAAAAATGGACTCCGCCGCCAGTATGCCGAGCGCACGGCCATCAATGCGCCTTTGCAAGGCTCGGCTGCGGACATCATCAAGGTTGCCATGATCCATCTGCATACCCGGCTGGCAAAAGAAATTCCTGAAGCCCGTATGATTCTACAGGTGCATGACGAACTGGTGGTGGAGTGTCCTGAACCCAGAGTGAGGAATGTATCCAATATCATGCGCGAGGAGATGGAATCTGCGGTACAACTGAATGTCCCGCTTATTGTGGATATTGGGCAGGGAAAGAACTGGTTTGCCGCACACGAATTATGATGAAGCCGTAAAAAGTACGATTTTCACTTTCCTGACAAATCATTGATTTACGCGCCATCCGTGGGCGCGATGATGGCTCCTTACGAAACCATCATGCTATAGTCCGTATTTGTGACCTGTATCACAGCCAGCGACTGGGTTTTCCGACGTGAATTGGCAGACTGCAAATATCAATAACGCAATGGAGAAATACGTTGGATCAAACGAACTGGATGCTCATTGGAATTGGAATCGGCGCTGCCGTTATCATCTTCGAAACGGTTCTGCTGCTTCGCAGAGACCGTGCTGAAGGCCCCGGTATTGCCCAGAATGTTCCCGGACGTGATGTTCCTTCCCTACTAAGCCCATCGGAGCTCGAATGTTTCAATGCGCTTCATCTGGTAGTCGGCAAAGAAATGCATGTCATGGCCAAAGTGTCACTTTCGGACATCGGTATCATCAAAAAAGGCGTGGACAAGAAACTGCTTGAAAAAGCACGCAAGTATGGAGAACGCGACGTCGATTTCATTCTGTGCGCGAAAGAAAATCTGAATGTAGTTTGTGCCATTGATCTCGAAGATGCCAACTATGCACGCAAAAAAATACATGCCACCGATTTGCTGGAGCAACTGGGGGTCATTGTTTTTCGTCTGCCACGAAAGACGTCTTATTCCGTGCACGATCTCCGGCAGATACTGGAACCGTTTCTACGGGAAAAAGCTCCCACACCGGATGAAATGGTCGCCACCGTCTCCATGGAAGCATTCCGCACCTGTAAGAAGTGCAGAACACGCATGGTGCTCAAGCGTGCGAAATCAGGTAAATACAAGGGCACGCTGTTCTGGGTGTGTGGAAAGCACCCACAATGCAATACTGTGGAGCTGTTTACCCGTTA
>BTQQ01000137.1:0-4579 GCA_036985955.1 Zetaproteobacteria bacterium
GCCAGCAGGGTTACCAGAGTGGCAACAACGCGGCCCAGACAGCCAAGGAATATCCAGCGAAACAGGGCGGGCATGGGGTCAGCGTGATTCGGTAGGCGATATAATCATGGTCGAATGTTAGCAGTTTGTGATTTTTCTTTCGATGAATGGGAAATTTTCTCAGTATATTAGTGCGTGCATCCCGTTTTTGCGGTGATACACTCCACCGTCCGCATCAGTACGGCGGTACATAACAGTTTTGGAGGTATTGAATGCCCTGGAATGATCAGAATCCGCAAAATAATCCGTGGGGAAACAAGCCCGGCCAACAGCCCCCCGATTTGGACGAGGTGATTCGCCGTTTGCAACAGCGTTTCTCCGGCATGTTCGGAGGCGGTGGCAGTGGTGATGGTGGAATAAAAGGACCGGGCAAGGGTGTCATCATGGGCGGGATTGTGATTGCACTTCTGTTGTGGGTGGCATCGGGCATTTATGTCGTGGCGGCGGACGAGGAAGCCGTGGTACTGCGTTTCGGCAAGTTCACAACTACCGAGGGGCCGGGGCTGAACTGGCATTTACCCTATCCTGTTGAATCAGTAGAAAAGGTTCCGGTGACCCGTGTGCAGCGGCTGGAGGTGGGTTTTCGCACATTGCCGGGACAACGGGCTCGTGCAATTTCTCAGGAATCCCTGATGCTGACCAAGGATGAAAATATCGTAAATGTTTCTTTCATCGTGCAATACAAGGTCAAGGATGTATCCGAATATGTATTTAATGTTGCGCATATCACCAAGGCGGTACGTGATGCGGCCGAATCAGCTATTCGCGAGGTGATTGGCCGCACCTTGATTGATGATGTGCTGACCACCAAGAAAGCTGCGGTAGAAGTGGAGGTGGAGAGTTTGATTCAGTCCATTCTGAATGGTTATAAGGCGGGCATCCTGGTTAGCGCGGTGAAGTTGCAGAATGTGCAGCCGCCGGAACGGGTGATCAAGGAATTCAAGGATGTGGCCAGTGCGCGTGAGGATAGAGCCCGCGCCAAGAATATTGCTCAGGCTTATGCCAACGATATTATCCCGAAAGCGAGGGGACAAGCCAAGAAGACCGTGCTGGATGCGGAGGGCTACGCGGCTGCTGTCGTGGATCGGGCTCAGGGGGAATCCAAACGTTTTATCAGTCTGCTGGATGCCTATCGCACCGCGCCTGATGTTACAAGGAAACGTCTGTATTTTGAGGCTATGGAAGATGTCTTCTCCAGGGTGGACAAAATTATCATCGATAAATCCGTAGCGGGACGAGTGTTGCCCTATTTGCCCCTGGACAGCATGCGCGGCAAGGTGGAGGTGAAGCCATGAGTACGAAAATGACTTTCGGGTTGATTGTGTTGATACTTACAGGCTTTATTTCAAACATGGTTACTTATACGGTAGATCAGCGTCAGCAGGCAATGGTATTGCAATTCGGCAATCCCAAGCGTGTCGTGAAGGACCCCGGCCTGCATTTCAAGTTGCCATGGGAATCGGTCACCCTGTTCGACAATCGTCTGCTGGTTCAGGATGCGCCGCCCAACGAGGTGATTACCAAGGATAAGAAGTCGATTCTGGTGGATGCTTACACGCGCTGGCGCATTGTTGATCCATTGAAGGTATATCAGGTAGCGCGCAATGAAAATGGCGTGGCCGCGCGCATGGAAGATGTGATTCGCAGCAAATTACGCAATGTGTTGGGACGTCACACGCTGATTGAAATCGTATCTGGCGGTGAACATGCTACGCTGCGGACCAAGTTGATGCGTACGATTACCAGCACGGCGGACAATAATGTACGCAACATGGGCATCCGTATTCTGGATGTGCGTATCAAGCGCGCCGATCTTCCCCTGGAAAACAGCAATGCCGTGTTCAAGAGGATGAAGGCGGAACGCCAGCGTATTGCCAAGCAATATCGTTCCCAGGGTGCGGAGGCAGCCAAGGAGATTCGTGCCGAGGCTGACAAGAAGCGCAGGATACTGCTGGCCGGGGCATACAAGCAGAGTGAAATCCTTCGTGGCAAGGCCGACGCCAAGATCACCCGTATCTATGCGCAGGCGTATAACAAAGATACGAAATTCTATGCTTTTACACGTTCGTTGCAGGCCTATCGCGATTCTATCGGCAAAGGAACAAAGTTGGTGATCACGCCTGACTCGGAGTTTTTCCGCTTTTTCGAGCATTCCGGAAAATAATCCGGCCAGAAGAGCCTAATAAGGGCGCGGCGGCATTTGTGAATAATGCAGGCTAGATGGTGCTGACATGAAGGATTTGTGGGTGGCATTGGGTCTGGTGCTGGTGCTGGAAGGCGCGGCTTACGCCTTGTTCCCGGGTAAAATGATTGAGATGATGCGGCGGCTACCCGATGTGCCGCTTCCCGTCCTGCGCGCGATGGGTATTGCGGCGGTCGCGCTTGGCTGGCTGGTGGTCTGGTTCGTACGTCACTAAACTGGTCTCATACGACTACTGCACCTTCTGTCTCTAATAGTAAATTCGGGGGTTGTGCCAATATCCATAGCATGCAGTTGGATGTGTTTCTAGGATTCTGAATCCTTACCAGTGTCTTTGGCTGTACCCTTACCTTTCTTTTCGGCTTCAACGGGCACAACTGTGCTGAGTGGCGGCAGGGTATCGATGGTGCGGGCCATGGCCTCGGCCTCACCCACCACTTTGCGCATAGCTTCCAGGCTGTGTTGTAACTTGCGCTGGACACAGGCATACAGGCCATAACCGAAATCGGAATAACGTTTACGCCATGCATGGACGGAGCTACTATTAATCATCATCAGCCGCAGGGGAGTGATAGCGGTAACGGTAGCAGCGTGGCTTTTGCCAGTGATAATGGAAATCTCGCCAACCTCGTCACCGGCGGAAATGCGGGCGAATACGATGCGTTTGGACGGATCCGTTGGATGTTTCATGGATGCTTCGGCCTTGCCGCCCAGAACCAGGAACATGAACCGGGTATCGCTGTCCCCTTCTTCAAATAACGTTTCCCCTGCATCAAGGGAAACGAACTGCGCATTATACAGCAAGATTTCCCGTACAGCCTGTGGAAGCTTGGCGAATACGGGATTGACAGCGACTGCGGTTGCCGCCAGACGGCGTTCGGCTAATTGACTGAGACTGCGCTGAAAACGTTCATTGGCATCCAGGATTTCGCGCACCTGTTCGCCGGGTAACTGGAAGATGGAGCATGCCTCAACGGTTCGCACCTCCGCGCCTGCTGGCGCGTCATACAGGATTGATGCCTCACCAAACACTTCAGTGGGTGTGATCGAACCAACCTCGAAGATTTCATTGTCATGGCGTTTGTTCACCCGTAGCAGGCCGGAATGGACCAGATATAGAAATTGCGGTTGCTGCCCCTCCGTGATCACTGCAACATCGGCAGCCAGATCCAACGGCTGGGCGATGGACCGGAAGAAGTGCATTTCGTCCGGATACAATACCGTTAGCGCTGAAAATTCAGAAGGCTCGAAAATAAGGCTATTTTCTTCCAGATTATGTTCCATGGCCGCCATTATGGATGTAGTTTGGATTGGCTGCAAATATCAGATGCTTTCAAGTGAATTTTATACCTGGATTTTGCAAGTGTTTGTGCATAGAGAGTGCAGGATACTGGTTTATATAGTCTTATGAAAAAAGGCGTAGTCACCTCATTGGTGATGAGTCTTTTTTCATAAGACCAGATGAATCAAGAGCTTGTGCTATATGTGTTTAAACACTTGGAAGATACAGGTTATAGGGAGGATTTTTGCCTGAATTACCCGAGGTTGAGGTCGTGCGATGTGGGTTGGAATCGTGCCTGATCGGGAAAATGGTCGAATGTATTGAGGTTCGCCGCCCTGATTTGCGCTATCCAATCCCGGACCTGAATACGGCTTTGTGCGGACGCAAACTGTGCCAGATTAAACGGCGATCCAAGTATTTACAGTTTTTCTTTGAGGATACGTTATTGGTCTGGCATCTGGGCATGACCGGCCAGTTTCATGTGTTGCCACGGGATATCCCGGCTGCCGCCCATGAACACGTATGCTTTTTATTCAGCGATGGCTCGAGCTTGCGTTATCGCGATTCGCGCCGTTTCGGGTATGCAGGGTTATTGCCGCTGGATGGATGGCAACAGCACCCATGGTTCAGGGATTTGGGGCCGGAGCCGCTTGGTGAAGGATTCACGGATGAATATTTGATACGTTGTTGCAAGATACGAAGGGCGCCTATTAAACAAATGCTGATGAATGCGCATATTGTGGTGGGCATCGGTAATATTTATGCCTGTGAAGCCCTGTTTCGTGCCCGTATTCATCCAGAGCGGGCAGCCAATCGAATCAGCCACATGCGTTTGCAGCGGTTGTTTCAAGCCGTTCGTCAGGTGTTGAGGGAAGCCATTGATGCCGGTGGCAGTTCCATCAGTGATTTCGTACGTGTGGATGGGAAACCGGGCTATTTTGCGTATGACTTCAAGGTGTACGGGCGGGCAGGCGAGGCGTGCCCGGGTTGTGGCAAGCATATCCGGCGCATCGTGCAATCCGGACGCAGCACCTTTTATTGCCCGTATTGCCAGCATT
>BTQQ01000138.1:0-4515 GCA_036985955.1 Zetaproteobacteria bacterium
GTGTCCGGGGTTCACTTTTTTGTGCCGCATCGGAGCGGCTCAGTTGTTGGTAGATACTGTTGGCAATACCAAAACTTCCCTGTTGGGATGCCGATTTGGCCACGGCCTGATCGAACATGGCACCCTGCACATCCTCCGCAAATCCTGTTTTGATGGCCCCGGAAGACGGAATGGTCTTGCGCATGGCGGACAACATTTGCTGGAACATCATCGCTTCAAATTGGCGGCTGGCCTGCCACAGGCGTTCATCCCGGTGTATCCGCACAGGTTTTTCGTTTGATGCAGGGCTACCCATCGTCAGGGTGAATCTATGCATACTCGTGATGTGCGCTGACGTCTGACGTCTTACCGGTGTTGGCTGTGGGTCTTGTTTCATGACCTGTGCAATCACGGTTTCGACCAGGTCTCTCACAGAATCCTCAGTTCCGCGTGCAAGGCACCGGCGGCCTTGATAGCCTGCAATACGGCGATCAGGTCGTTGGGTGTGGCGCCGACGGCGTTCAGGGCGGTGACCAGACTGGCGAGCGACACCTGTTTGGGTAGCACAACAAGCTGTGCCTTCTGCTCCTCAACCTGTAAATCCGTCCGCTCCACGGTGGTTGTGGTTCCGCCGGCAAAGGCGTTGGGCTGTGAAACCTGCGGCGTTTCCGTTACGGAGACACTGATGTTGCCATGTGCGACAGCCACGGTATCAATGCGCACTTCGCTGCCCATCACGATGGTGCCGGTGCGCTCATCCATCACAACCACGGCAGGGTGATCCGTGGTGAGTTCAATACCTTCGAGTTCGGCGATCAGGGATACTGCGTTGGATGTGGGGTTTTCAACCGCTATAGACCCGGCGCTTAAGGCCTGCGCCATGCCATCGCCGAAATGAGCGTTGATGGCATCGGTCATGCGTTTGACGGTGGTAAAATCCGCCTGACGAAGGTTCAGAATAATTTTATCCTGATCATTCTTCAGGCCATTCGGCGCGCTCTTTTCGATGTCGGCGCCGTTGGGAATACGACCTGCCGTCGGATGATTCTTGACCAGGCTGGCACCCTTGCCGCTGGCAGTGAAGCCACCAATAGAAATAGATCCCTGCGCCATGGCATAAATTTGGCTGTCACCACCCAGGAGCGGTGTGACCAACAGCGTGCCACCTCTGAGGCTGGTGGAATCGCCGAGGCTGGAAACCGTGACATCCAACTTCTGACCTGGTCTGGCAAACGGTGGTAATTCGGCCGTCACCATGACAGCGGCGATATTCTTCGGAAGGGTGCTGGCGATGACGATCTTGTCCCGCAGCCGTACGCCAAGTTTCTCCAGCATGGACAATACGGTAAATACCGAAAATGGCGAGGTAATGGCGTTATCACCGGTACCGTTTAAGCCCACGACCAGCCCGTAGCCCACCAGGGCATTACCGCGCACGCCCTCCACATTTGCGATATCCTTGATGCGTTCAGCCGAGGAGGTGGCCGGTATGACCAGCAGGCTGGCCTGCGCCAGCAGCAGGATTACGATGATATTCTTTAGAATGGCCATATCTGATCCAGTGCCCGCGAGAACCAGCCTTCGTGCGCCACCGTGGCCAGCTCCCCGCCACCACCATAGCTGATGATGGCCTGCGCCACCTTCGAGGAAGGAATGGTGTTGTCCGGCTCGATATCCATTGGGCGGACGATGCCCGAGAAGGTCAGTTCCTGGGGTTGTTGATTGATCGTGACCTGCCTGCGGCCCTCCACTTTCATGTTGCCGTTGGGGAACAGCATGGTGACGACGGCGGTGACGCTGGCGGTGAGGGTGTCCGAATTGTTGGTGCTGCCCGAGCCGTCAAAGTCTTTCGTATCGCTAATGTCAAGGGCTGAGCTTGGCTTGAAATTAGGATTCTTGTTTGACAATGAAGTTTCGTAACCGAATATGGCGGACAAACTGGTTTTGCGGTTGGATTTCTTGCTTTTCTTGGTGCCGAGCGAGCGGGTGGCGCTGGCTTTTTCCGAGACCAGAACGGTGATCAGATCACCCACCCGGCGCGCCTTGGCGTCTGTGAACAGGGAGGTACTTCCGGCCCACAGCGAGCCGGTCTTGTTGACGTCGGGCATAGGCTGGTTCAGGGCTTTTTGCACCTCGCCCGCATGTTTGTCATGGGTGACCGAAGATATGCCGGGCATGCAGGCGGACAGCAAAAGCAGGATGGGAGTCCATGCTAGGCGCCACATCATGCCCCTCCAGTCAGTGCTCGGACTGTATGTCGATCCATCACTTCAGCCTGCATAATTTTTTTGCTGGTTATATTTTGTACTCGGATGCGTTGCCCCTGGGAAGCACGTTGCAACACACGGGCGGATGCCCGCACGCTGATGCCCGGCATATGTACAATCAGGGTAACCAGATCGCCATATTGAAGCAGAGGGGGGCGGATCACCATCTGGGCGGAAATGATTGCACCGGCATCCACCACCTGCGTCAGGCGCAAGCCCTTCATCCGGGAAGGCTGGGACCATATTTTACCGGCATGTCCGGTAATATCGCGGCGCTCTACGGAAAGAAGCTCCGGAGACAGGATAGTACTGACAGGGAGTCCTGCTTTTGCCACGGCGACGCGCTTCCACCAGCGTAACGTCACAGGCACATACCAGCGTTGCCGTTGCGTCGGCTTGCCACGCCATGCAACCAGGGAAATGCGGCCCGGATGCCCGCTGATATGAGGAAGCTGCCAGTGCAGGGCTCCCTTGGCCTCGGGCCAACCGCCAACTTCAATCAATTCGGCGCGAGCTCCCTCAAACTCGACACCACGGGTAAAAAAGGATGTCAGCGAATCTTTGAGTGCCGCATCCGGTTCCGCTACCGCTATGACGGGCGAAAGGCTCAGCATCAGGGTCAGGGTAGCGATGCGTAAGGGGCAGAAGGCTGAATATGTCTTCATTGGGTTACCCCTCATTAGCGTCTGATGTTGTTGGCTGCCTGCAACATTTCGTCGGCTGCCTGGATGGCTTTGGAATTCATTTCATAGGCGCGCTGCGCGGCGATAAGATTGACCATCTCTTCCACCGCACTGACATTGGAAGTTTCCAGAGTGCCCTGGGCGACAGTCCCCAGGCCATTGACGCCAGGCGCCCCGATAATGGGGGGGCCACTGCCCACGCTTTGCTGTAACATATTCTGGCCTATACCGGTAAGTCCGGCGGGATTGGCGAAATCCGCCAATTGAAGCTGTCCCAGAATGGTGGAGATGTTTCCAGGTTGCACGGCGGAGATGCTGCCGTCGGGTGTGATGGTCACCGACATGGCATTCTGTGGGATGGTTAAGGTGGGAATCATGGGATAACCATCCTGGGTGACAATTTGTCCCAGACTGTTGATGGAAAGGCTGCCTCCGCGCGTATACGCCAACTCACCACTGGGCAGCAATACCTGAATGAAACCGCGGCCCTCAATGGCTAAATCCAGCGGGTTGCCCGTCTGTTGGAAATTTCCTTCAGCTTGCACACGATCAATGCCTGCGGTGCGCACCCCAAGGCCCACCTGGATGCCGTTCGGCACCTGATTGCCGGCGCTGTTTTGCGATCCGGGCGAGCTAATCTGCTGATACATCAAATCTTCGAAATTGGCGCGCCCGCGTTTGAATCCCGTGGTGTTGACATTGGCCAGATTATTGGCAATAACATCGACATTTAATGCTTGGGCCGCCATGCCTGTTGCCGCCGTCCATAGTGATCGCATCATCATTAAGCTCCTTTTTTACTTCCGTACTTTTCTTATCCCTGAATTCGGCCTACCTGTTCACTCAGCAAAGTGGCCACACGATTGTATTGTTCGATCATCGTCATCATGCTCTGGGAACTGCGTGTAACATTGATCATCTCCACCATGGTTAGAACGCTGTTGACATTGGAACCGGCCAGTTTGCCCTGACGAACCGTGGCATCGCTACCCACGGGTTTGGTGTTGTTAGCAGGCGTAGTAATGCGCGCTTTACCAATGCGTTGGATTTTTGACGCATCCAAAATCTGAATCAGTCCAATGTCTGACACTTTTTCATTGTTAACATACAATTCGCCCTGATCCGTCAGTTCGATGCGGCCAGGTGGTAATTGAACAGGTGTGCCGCCGGTACTTAGAACGGATTTCCCATCCTGTGTCAAAAGGCTGCCATTCGGACCCAGCTTAAAGTTTCCCGCGCGCGTGTAGGCCGTCTCATCCTTATTGATTCTGATATGGAACCATGCGTCACCGATAATGGCGAAATCAAGATCATTACCGGTATCCAGGATATTGCCGGGATGGGTATCGACAAACGAATTTCCCTCACTGGCATAAGCCGCAGGTGAATATCTTTTATCGCTGTATAATGCCAGTTTTTCGGTCATCGAGGTGCGAAATGCGATATGACTACTCAGGAACCCGGCGGTGTTCACATTGGCCAGGTTATGGGCAATGTTGTCCATCTTCTTCTGGGCGGTCTGTCCGGCTACTCCGGCAACAAAGAAACCAGTTTGCATATTTTCTCCTCAAAGCCTGTATGTGTTG
>BTQQ01000139.1:0-4458 GCA_036985955.1 Zetaproteobacteria bacterium
CCGGGAGGACATCCACAATGAATCGTCTTGTTTTATACGGCACTCTTCTTATTAGCGTTTGCGGCCTTTCAGGTTGTTTCGCCACGGCTCTGGTCGGCGGCGGTACGGCAACAAGCAGTGCCGTTCACGATGAACGCTCGCTTGGCGAACATTTCGATGATGCTGCGGTTTCCTCCAAAATTGATGCACGCCTGATCGCCGAGAAAGATATGCCATCACGCTGGATCAGTGCCGAGGTTATTGCCGGTAAAGTCCTGCTCACCGGCTACCTGCCCCGCCAGGAGCAGATTGACCGCGCCGTTTACATCTGCCGCCATGTCAGTGGTGTGCGTTCAGTGCGCTCGGAGATCAAGCTGGGAGAACCCCCTGCCAGGGAACTGCTTTCGGACACCTGGGTTACGACCAGGGTAAAGCGGGAACTGTTTAACGATGAGGAAGTGTCGGGTTTTTCCGTACATGTGGAAACTGTGGATGGCAAAGTGTATCTGCAAGGCATCGTTGGAAGCAGCCTTCAGCGCCAGCGCGCCGCCACCCTGACCAAATCCGTCAAGGGTGTAACCAGCGTCGTTAATTTATTGCACATAAAAAACTAATGGTGAGAAGTGCCTGCACACCACCACCTGAGGCGCAAAAAAAACTTGCAGAATGGCGTTCACAGGGCAAACGTATCGTATTCACCAACGGCTGCTTCGACCTGCTGCATCCGGGCCATATTAATTATCTGGAGAAAGCCAGGGCACTTGGCGATGTGCTGATCATCGGCCTGAATGACGACGATTCCGTCCGCCGGCTCAAGGGCCCCACCCGCCCCATCAATCCTTTGCCCGACCGCGCCATCATGTTAACAGCACTCAAGTCCGTGGATATGGTCGTCGCCTTCCCGGAAGACACACCACTGGAACTCATTAAATCGCTGATGCCGGATGTTCTGGTCAAGGGTGGTGATTACGAACCGGACAGTATCGTCGGCGCCAAAGAAGTGCGCGAAAGTGGCGGGAAGGTCATCGTTATGCCGTTTGTGAATGGTCATTCCAGTTCGGCATTGATTACCCGTATTCGGAGGTTGGATGTATGAAGACTTCTTTCCCCCGTTTAAATACAAATTGGAAACTGTCAGTGGTGACTTGCTGGTAATTAAATTCCGGATTACCGAAATAAAATGACTGAGTCACTACATATCGTTGCCGATGGACACATCTGGGGTGTGGAAAGCGCTTTTTCCACACTGCCCGGGTTCGATGTGACACTGCGCGTGCTGGAACACAGGGATATTTGCCGCGAGGCGCTACAGGATGCCGAGGTTCTATTGACACGCTCCTCGACCAGGGTCAACGCTAACCTGCTGGAAGAAACGCCTGTCCGGTTCGCTGCCACAGCCACCATCGGCGATGATCACTTCGACAAGACCTGGCTGGCAAACCACGGCATTGCCTTCGCCAATGCCGCCGGAAGCTCCACCGGTTCAGTCATCGAATACATGATCACGGCCCTGCTGGAACTGCATGCACGTGGCCTGATTTCCATTCCCGGTACAACTATCGGCGTCATCGGTGCAGGCCGTATCGGAGGAGCGCTGGCAAAGGTTTGCAATGCATTGGGGATGCGGACACTTATCAATGACCCGCCAAGAGCATGCGCCGAAGGCGATGCAGAGTTCTGTTCTCTGGATGAATTGCTGGAACAGGCTGATGTGTTGACGTTGCATACGCCGCTCATCCCGGCAGGTGAAGATTGCACGGTTCATCTGCTGGATGCGGCGCGGCTATCATGTTTCCGGGGCAAGGGTGTCATTAATGCCGGACGCGGCGCATGCGTGGATAATATCGCACTGGTGAACTGGCTGGATGGCGACACAGGACGGTTTGCCGTTCTGGACTGCTGGGAGAACGAACCCGCCCCTCTGCACCGGCTTTTGACGCATCCGCAACTCGTGATTGGTACGCCGCACATCGCCGGGCATTCGCTTGATGGTAAGGCGGCCAATACGCAATATGTATACGATGCCCTGTGCCGCTGGCTGAAAATCACGCCTGAATGGAATATGCAGGATCACCTGCCCCCACCCGATGTGTCCATTGAAATCACCTGCACGGGCAATCCATGGCGCGACCTGTTTGCTGCGGCAACCCGGCTATATCCCATAGGCACTGATCACGAAACGATGCACACGTGGGGAAATTTGCCCGATTCCGAACTCCCCGAAGCCTTTACCGCTTATCGCCGCCATTATCCGGTGCGCCGGGCGTGGGAGCATGTTCCCATCCGTTTTGCCAAGGCTAATCAGGCATATGTCGATCAGACTCTCCGGCAACTGGCACAGGCGCTGGGCATGAATATTGTATAACATTCGAAAATGAGCGTCTCAAAAGATAATCTGGTCTGGATGGACCTTGAAATGACCGGCCTCGACCCGGAAACTGACACCATCCTGGAAATCGCCACCATTATTACAGATAAAAATCTCAACGTCCTCGCCGAAGGGCCGAGCATTGCCATCCATCATGATAAACAGGTGCTGGATAACATGAACGGATGGTGCAAGAAACAGCACGCAGCATCAGGGCTCTCCGGCCGGGTGCTGGCTTCAAGGATTCCGCTGGCGCAGGCTGAAGCCGAAACGCTGGCCTTTATCCGGCAATATGCCACTGAGCGTACCGTTCCCCTGTGCGGTAATTCCATTCATCAGGATCGGCGTTTTCTGGCTCGCTATATGCCGCAAATGGAAGCATATCTCCATTACCGCATTGTCGATGTCAGTACGATCAAGGAACTGGCAAGGCGCTGGTATCCGGAAATCAAGCCTCCGCTTAAGAAAGGGATGCATCTGGCCATGGATGATGTGCGGGAATCCATCGCGGAACTGCGCTATTATCGTGAGCGATTGTTTGCAACGAAATAAGCTCTGCTAGTATTACCAAAAGTGATGCGGGTCACTTTCGATTGCGGTAGCTTTAACCAAGCTGCAGCGCAAACGAGATATCATCGGAACTGTGCATAGAATCATTCCGGTTAAGGAGGGTAATTATCATGCGTATGTCTATTCATTCTGTCACGGTGGCATTTGCTTTAACCACCACCATTTTTTTACCAGTGGCACATGCTGCTACGCTGGATGAAGCAAAGAATTCGATTGCAGAAGCCAAACAACTGCGCGCCGCCGAGTTTGCACCGGAACATTTTGCGGATGCCCAGGAAGCATTGGCGGATGCTGAACAGATGTTGACCCGAAGAAAATCAGCAGCATCGATACGCCGGGCTCTGGATGAGGCGCAAATCAATGCCAGTGAAGCTTCCAGTATTGCACAGTCTTTCAGTCAGAAATTTAATCATCTGGTGGAAAGCCGCGACCGCATGCAGCTATCCGGCAGCAAAAAATTCCGGGCCGATCTGGCCAAGCGCGCGGAAAGTGATTTTGCCCGCGTCGTCGAGGCTTTCGAGGATGGGCACGAACGAAAGGCGCGTGACGTCGCCAAAATGGCCAGAAACACCGTTCATGCAGCTGAAGTGGTTGCAGCACGCGAGCAAATATCCAAACCATTGGGCCGTGCTATATCCGGCGCACGCAAGGTTAAAGCCCGAAAATATGCGCCAAGATCGCTTACCGCGGCAGCGAAAGCCCACAGCACCGTCGAACGCATCATCAAGGAAAGCCCCAATGAACAGACACGTGCCTACTCCATTGCCAAACGTGGCGAGATGCAAGCCCGGCGTGCAATGCGAATTTCAAAGCTGGGACAGAAATTTGATAAGAAATCCTCAGCGGTTGAGAGTTGGATGGATGCTCAGGATGGACGTATGCGCATGCTGGGAGAAGCACTTAACGTAGATCTGAACCGTAGCCAGACACCAGAGGAGCAGCTTGAATTGCTGAAACAGGCGGCACAGGAAATGCGGCAAAATAACGCCGCACAACTTGCCGATGCCGATGAACAGATTCGTGAACTCTCGGAAAAACTTGCAAAATATGAAACGAAATACAAGACCGATATGGCCGCCATGGGAGAAATTCGACGGAAATTGCAGCTTAAGCGTGAAGCCGAAGCCAAAATTAAGCGCCTGACTAAACTGTTCGATCCCGGTAATGTCGAAATCCTGCTAACGCCGGATGCCGATGTTATTCTACGGCTGAAAAAGCTGAACTTCCGTAGTGGCAGCGCCGTAATTCCACCCAATGCCTATTCAATCCTGGACCATGTGATGGAATCCATCACTATTTTCAAAAATCGCAATGTTCGCGTTGAAGGCCATACCGATTTTATAGGTGCCAACCTGTACAATCAGGACTTGTCCGAACGGCGGGCGCTGGCGGTGCAGGATTATCTGCGAGGCCGCATGGAATCCACCCATGTTGACATCTCAGGCGTTGGTTATGGTGAGGAAAAACCCATTGCCAACAATGAAACAGCTGAAGGACGCGAGCGCAACCGGCGCATTGATATTGTCCTGCTCGTACCCTCC
>BTQQ01000140.1:0-4443 GCA_036985955.1 Zetaproteobacteria bacterium
TCATCGGGGCAGTTGTCCGGAACCTCAAGACGCACCACACGGCCAAAGCGTCGGCTGGTCCTCAACCGCCCTGCCACCTCCTGCCTCAAATCCGCCATTTCCTCCTCATCCAGATACAATTCCGTATCCCGGGTCAAGCGGAACTGGTAACAACCCGTCACCTTCATGCCGGGGAAAAACCCCTCCACAAAGGCATGCATGATGGATGACAGGAAAACAAATCCATGAGGCACGCCGGAGATACTCTCCGGCAGCAGCACGGTACGCGGCAGCGACCGGGGAGCAGGCACGATGGCCATACGATGCTCGCGGCCAAAAGCATCCTTGCCTTCCAGAGAGACGATAAAATGTAAATATTTGTTGACGATCTTCGGGAAAGGGTGAGCCGGATCAATACCCAAAGGGCTAATCACCGGCACCAGTTGATTCCGCATATGCCGCCTCAACCATGCGCGCTGCTCATCATTCCACTGATCGCGGCGGAGGAAGCGGATACCCTCGTTGGCCAGTGCGGGAATCAGATCATCATTAAACATCGCATACTGCTCTCGCACCATGGCAGCAACCTGTTCCCGAATCTGTTGCAATAAAGGAAAGATTTCCGCTTCATCGACACCGGTTGTCTTGAGGCCGTGTACCCGCTTCTGTTTCAGGGCGGCCACCCGCACCTCAAAGAATTCGTCCAGATTGGAACTGGAGATGCACAGAAATTGCAATCGCTCTAACAGAGGAAGGCTATCGTCCTCCGCCATTGCCAGCACCCGGCGATGAAATGCCAGCAGGCTCAATTCCCGATTAAGATATCGATCCGGCCATAGCGTATTCATGGGCGAACCCTACCGTTTCAACGGGACATATGCATGACATGACGTTGTCACATCCGTGCCATCATGTTGTCATCTGATGGATATACGTTGTCTCCATGAAGGAAAAAGGAGGATGTGCATGTTCAGGAACGACACCCTGATTGTTTCAAAAAGGATTATTGCAGCTCATCAACTGGCCAGTATGATGGAGACAAACGGTTTCTTCCCGAAAGTAGAGCACAATGAGCATGCGTGTTGGATAGGTGTTGAAGCGTTTCTTTCCATCCTGATTACCGACATTGACGACCCCGATGTACGGGGCCTGGAAATCGCTCGCTGGCATCTCGCTCACTCGCCTGAACTGGCGTGGTTCGCCCTGTGTTCGGGTGCTAATGCATCCGTCATGCAACAAGCCAGATTGTTGATGGCCGGCGGCTTCTTTTTCCTGTCTGAATCGGGTTTGGCGCTGGACAGCAAACGCGGCGCCGCGCAGTTTCTGTACGAGAGTCAGGGAACACCCATCCATCATGACATGAATGCCCGTGGACGCGTTGGGAGCATGCAACACAAATCGATGATAACCTCATTTCGGCCATATTACGCATGAACCACTCTCCCATATAACAACCCGGCCTCCGGTCTGGAAGTCATCATCGTTCTGCTTGGGAATACATGGCCAAAGTAAAAAAATCAAACAGTTACAGAATTATTCTAGTGCATAACATCCATCAATCGCACATAACTTTTTAATTTCACAGAGATTTATTGACATCTATCATGCTCTGATTCATAATCGCCTTATGAATGTCCACACGTTAAGGCGTTTCGATGATGAACTGACCCAACTCAAGGAACGTGTCCTGTCCATGGGCGGACTGGTGGAGCGTGCCATTGGAAACGCAGTGAAAAGCATGCTGGAGCAGGATGAAAAACTCGCCCGTAAAACCATCAGCCGCGATAGCGCCATTAACGCTCTGGAAGTTCAGTGTGATGATATTACACGCAGTATTATCGTGCGGCGGCAACCCGCCGCCAACGATCTCCGTTTTATTATCACCATCATCAAGGTCGTCACCGATCTGGAGCGCATGGGCGATCTGGCTGCCAGCCTCGCTAAGGAAGCCATACAGATGCAGGATCATCCCCCTGCGGATTTTTCCCATCTTGAGGCATTGGGTAATCAGGTGCAACAGCAGGTAAATCGCGCACTGGATGCGCTCTCGCGCGGGGATATTGACCTGGCCATGTCCGTCATCAAGAAAGACAAGAACGTGGACAAGCTATACAAGAACATGTACCGCGAAATGATTACCTGCATGCTGGAGAATCCGCACGCCATCAGTACTTCCATCACCCTGTCCAACGCGGCCAGAAATCTGGAGCGTATCGCCGACCATGCCACCAACATCGCCGAAATGGTGATCTATAATATCCAGGGGCATGATATTCGCCACGTGAACCACAAGGAAGCCGCAAAACTGCTGCGCGGCAACGGTTAAGCCGCTTTCTCAGGAGCCTCTCAACATTGAGAATCGTGGTGCCCTTATCCACCGCACAGGTGGAAGGAGTGTAGTGTGGAACTGCAATTCGGGGATGCGCTCATCATCGTGGATGTGCAGAATGATTTTCTGCCGGGGGGTGCTTTGGCCGTGGCCGAAGGGGATCAGGTGGTGTCCCCTCTCAACCGCTGTATAGCGCTTTTTACCTCAAACAAACTCCCCATATTCGCCACCCGTGACTGGCACCCGGCCAACCATTGCTCCTTCAAATCGCAGGGCGGTCCCTGGCCACCGCACTGTGTTGCCGGCACGAAAGGGGCCGCATTTGCAAACGGACTGAATCTCCCGGACGAGACTACCATCGTCTCCAAAGCAGACACGCAGGACAAGGATGCCTATTCGGGCTTCCAGGGAACAGGTTTGCACGATCACCTCAGGTCGCTGGGTATCAAGCGCCTTGTTATCGGCGGTCTGGCTACGGATTATTGTGTGCTGAATACAGTCATGGATGCGCTGAATCTGAAATATAAGGTTCTGTTGCTTGCGGACGCCGTCCGCGCCGTCAATCTCGATCTACACGACGGCGAACGGGCTATTGTCAAAATGGAAACTACGGGCGCAGACATCATTCAATCAGCAGATATCCGATGATGCGTGCGGAAACATCCCCCCTGCTCACCGACCTGTATCAGTTGACGATGATCCAGAGCTATCTGGATCATGGCTTAACAGATACAGCAGTCTTCGAGTTTTTTGTGCGCAAACTGCCGGATAACCGGAATTTTCTGATGTGCTGCGGTCTGGAACAGGTGTTGCACTATCTACGCGATCTGAAATTTTCTGAACAGGAACTGGAATGGCTGACTGGCTGCGGACGATTCTCGCAAGATTTTGTCGACTACATGGCTACAGTGCATTTTAACGGCGACGTGCATGCGATGTGCGAGGGCACGGTCTTCTTCCCGGATGAACCGGTGCTGCGAATCACCGCGCCCTTGCCGTTAGCACAACTGGTGGAAACGCGCATTATTAATATTCTGAATTTTCAGATTCTGATTGCCTCCAAAGCGGCGCGCGTGGCATTGGCTGCACCTGGAAAGCTGCTGGTAGACTTTGGCCTCAGACGTTCCCACGGCGCCGAAGCCGGTCTGATGGCGGCCCGTGCAGGTTTTATCGCCGGGTTATCCGGCACCTCCAATGTGCTCGCTGAACCGGTCTTCGGGATACCGATCTTCGGCACCATGGCCCATTCCTATATTCTGGCGCACGATTCGGAGGAGAAAGCGTTCGTTCACTATGCCCGTTCGCACCCCGATAACGTTGTGCTGCTGATAGATACCTATGATACGGAACGCGCGACGGAGAAGGTGGTGGCCATTGCCCCGCAATTGAAAGCTGATGGCATTGCGATCCGGGGCGTGCGGCTGGATTCCGGTGATCTTGCCGAACATGCCAGACGAGTGCGTCAAATCCTGGACCGCGGCGGGCTGAACGATGTCACTATCTTCGCCAGTGGCAATCTCGATGAATACAAACTGGCGGAAATCGAGGCGCAGCATGCGCCCATCGACGGTTACGGCATCGGTACGCGCATGAACACCTCCAATGATGCGCCCTATCTGGATTGCGCCTACAAGCTTCAGGAATATGGGGGGATCGCCCGGCGGAAAACGAGTGAGGGCAAGGCCACATGGCCGGGACGTAAACAGGTGTACCGGACGTTTGAAAACAACAGCATGGCCGGTGACATCATCACCACGGCGGATGATACGCAGGATGGCAAGCCTCTCATCGAACCGGTGATGAAGCATGGTAAACTACTCGCACCCTGTCCGCCGCTGTCCGCCATCCGCGAACATGCCGCCAATGAACTTGCACGATTGCCGTTGCAGATGTGTCGCCTGCAGCCAGCGACCCCCTACGCAGTGGAAATATCCACCGTCCTGAAACGGTGTGCACGGGTCGCCGACGAACGTTCGGGCGCGGCAACAGATAACAGCTGACTTTTCAATCGCACTAACCTGGACTATTCATGAATCGCCGTGATGATCGCGTCGGGTCTTTGTCCGCAACGAATGCTTGCGATAAAGGGCGTAGCCATGCATACGGACGCCTGAGCAGGGATTTGTTGCGGACAA
>BTQQ01000141.1:0-4421 GCA_036985955.1 Zetaproteobacteria bacterium
AACTGCTGGCTCATCAACACCGGATGGAGCGGTGGGCCGTATGGTGTTGGCGAACGCATGGATATTACCGACACGCGCGCCATGCTTAATGCCGCCTTGTCAGGACAGTTGGATGATGTGGCATACCGTGAGCATTCTATTTTCCGCCTGCAAATGCCCGAGACCTGTCCCGGCGTGGATGACAGGGTGCTGGACCCGGTTTGCGCATGGGGTGATGCCCGGGCCTATGAGGAGAAAGCGCGCGAACTGGCCGGACTGTTCCATAAAGCGTTTGATGATATTGCCGGAGATATTGAGCCGGAACTGGCTGCCGCCGGACCTGCATAACCCGGTCAAATTTCCAGGCCCTAATTGATCCAGTATATTGTGCAGCCCGGAACGACTGTGCATAACATGCATCTCTTGAAACGCCGTGGATTTGAGCTTGGCTGGATACGCGAAGATTGCCGTCCCATGCTCCCCAACATTCAAAGTATTGCACAGGCATGGCATAACGATGATGCCGTATGCGTGCCTGGCTTGGCCGTGGACACGATCAAACACCATGCTGATGATATTGAATGCGCTCGTGAGTTAATGGAAAAGATACTGAATGATTCAGAGCTTGCCGGGTTGTTGGATGCGGAACCGATTAAAAGCCGGTTGCAGCCCCGGTTTGCCTTGGTGGCATCGTCCATGGAAGAACACGATGCACAGGGCATCGAAAAATTGTATTTTGATGTTGAAGAAGCGGGAGAGTGCACCGCCGAAGCCTTATGGTGCAAGGCTTCGTGGCTGTCCTTTCATGGTGAGGATGCCTCACTTCGCTTTCGGTTTTCGTTTGGCATGGAAGGCTATGAGGATGTTGCCGCCGATCCGGTGCGGCAGCACTGGGCCGGGGTGTTGTGCGACAGGATATTTCCGGAATCGGCAGCCATTACTGAAAACCCTGATATTTTAACGATGTTACAAAAAATCCTTGGAACAAAACCGGCATTTGTGGAGCGCATCGTTTATTTCAATGCACCGAATGGCGGAGCGCAGTTTCATCATGATGTCGAACGCGGCCATGCGGGCGTGATTTACGCACAAATCACGGGACGCACCTTCTGGCTGGTCCTGCCCAAGCCGAAACTCATTGAAGAAATCCGTGCTTTTCTGGCACGGCGGGATGCGGATGCATGGCCGGTATTGTGGAAACTGGCGTCGGACTGCAAAGCACTTTCAGCATACATGGATGAATGCGATCACGAAGAGGTGGAAGCACTGATCGACCGTGATCCGGCATTTATCCGGTACATGGTTGAGCAAGGGCATGGATTCTTGCTGCAGCCCGGCGATGTGCTGTTGATGCCGCAGCGTGACTTGGCGACATGCGTCTGGCATTCCGTGTTTTGCCTGGATGATGAACCGGGCGAAGGTTTGAGCTTTGCATTGCGAGGGTTGGGGATTTAACACAGATTCACGTCCATGCGACGCTTTTTCTTTTTGTCTTTTTTCTCCTCGATGATGTTGCTTTCCTGCCAGGCGGATACAACGGAGGCTCCGATGCAAAGCAATCACCTGATTCACGAATCAAGCCCATATCTGTTGCAGCATGCGCATAACCCGGTGAACTGGTATCCATGGGGTGAAGAAGCCTTTACCAAAGCCAGGCGCGAGGATAAGCCGATTTTGCTCTCGATCGGCTATTCCACCTGCCACTGGTGCCATGTGATGGAGGAGGAATCCTACTCCGATGCGGAAGTGGGCAAGGTGCTGAACGAGACCTTTATCGCCATCAAAGTGGACCGGGAAGAACGCCCTGATATTGATCAGGTGTATATGCAGGCGGCGCAGATGATGACCGGCTCGGGCGGCTGGCCGTTGAACATCATCATGACGCCGGACAAACGCCCCTTTTTCGCAGCAACCTATCTGCCCAAACACACCCGTTTCGGTCGTATCGGGTTAATTGAACTGACCGAACGGGTGCATGAACTGTGGCGGCATGACCGCGTCAAACTGCTCCAGCCCGCGGATCAGTTGGTAGCGGCCCTAAACCGCATGAATGTGCCCGATGCCAAAGATATGCCGCTGGAAACGGGCGTGACGGCGCGTGCATATCAGGAACTGCTTCAGTCCTTTGATGCCGTGCATGGCGGCTTTGGTGATGCACCAAAGTTTCCGAGCCCGCACAAGTTGTTGTTTCTGCTGCGCTACTGGCATCAAACGGGTGAGAAAAAAGCACTGGATATGGTAGAGAAAACGCTTGCGGCCATGCGGGCGGGCGGCATGTACGATCAAATCGGTTTCGGCTTCCATCGTTATTCTACCGATAATCACTGGCTGCTGCCGCATTTCGAGAAAATGCTCTACGACCAGGCGATGCTGATCATCGCTTATGCGGAATCATATCAGGCGACGGGCAAGGCGGAATATGCGGATACGACGCGTGAAATCATCGAATATGTGTTGCGTGATATGCGTAGCCCCCAGGGCGGTTTTTATTCCGCCGAGGACGCGGATTCCGAGGGTGAAGAAGGTAAATTTTACGTCTGGACGGAAAAGGAAATGGAGGTAGTGCTGGGCAAGAAGGATGCCACCCTTGCAGCCTCCGTGTTTGGCGCAACCGCTGATGGAAACATGAAGGATGAGGCTACAGGACAGAAAACCGGAGCCAATGTGTTGCATCTGGAACACCCACCAGTATCAGGACAGGACAAGGCGCGGCTGGAGCAGATCCGCAAGAAACTGTTTGCCGTGCGCGAAAAGCGCGTTCATCCCTTCCGTGATGACAAAATCCTCACTGACTGGAACGGGATGATGATTGCGGCGTTGGTCATTGCCGGCCGTAACCTGAACGAACCGGCATATACCCGGGCGGCGCGAAAAGCTGCGGATTTCCTTCTACGGCATTTACGTAAGAAGGACGGGCGTTTGTTGCATCGTTTTCGCGCGGGCAAGGCGGGACTGGAGGCACATCTGGATGATTATGCCTTTCTGGTCTGGGGCTTGATTGAATTGTACGAAACCGATTTCGAGGTGCTTGATCTGCAAACGGCCATTGATCTGAATACAGAAATGTTGAAACACTTTCGTGCGCCACAAGGCGGTTTATATTTCACCGCTGACGACGCGGAAGGATTGCTGGTGCGTCCGATGGATGGCTATGACGGTGCGATTCCATCCGGGAATTCCGTGGCCATGACGAATCTTGTCCGGCTGGCGCGGATGACCGGAAAGGCTGAACTGGAACAACGTGCTGCTGCGATTACCCATGCCTTCTCAAAAGAGATGAACCGCTTGCCATCGGCATTTACGCACATGATGTCCGCTTTCATGTTTGCCGAGCATCGCAGCTATGAGGTGGTGCTGGCCGGAAACAGGCGCTCGGCGGATGGCAAGGCGATGTTGCATGCCATCCGCAAGCGCTTCATTCCCAACAAGGTAGTGCTGTGGCGGAACAATCAATTGGCGAAACTCGCGCCATATACCGCAGAGCAAAAAGCGCTTGAGGGAAAGGCGACAGCGTATATCTGCGAAAATTTCCAGTGCAACCTGCCTGTAACCGATCCGGAGCAGGCGCTTAAATTGTTGCAGGGATTATAGCCTGGGCTATTCATAAATACTGTCGTGCCCTTGCTTGTTCCTTTGTTTGCAACGAATCCCTCGTCGGTCATCCGTAGGCATAGCTACGCACTCCTTCCTCGGAATCCGTTGCAAACAAAGTTTCTACGCAATCATCACGGCGATCTATGAATAGCGCAGGCTAGGCAAAGCCCGTTTATTGCAACGCATATAGAGATATTTGTACAATTTGTAATATACCTCACAGCGCACAGGTGTATTATTTGCTATAATATACCCGTCAGATTGTAATCTGATCATTTCAGCACCAGGAGGGTTCTTTTGGCTGAGAAGGAATTTGTGCCAACACCCGAATATCTTGAGGCAAGAAGGGCTGTGCGTGAAAGTGCGGATAAAAAGCGTCTGGCCGAACGGCAGAAGCAAGCACTGCTGGACAAAGTGCAGCGCGAGCGGGCTGCAGTTGAAAAGGCAGTCGAAGAAAAACGTAAACAGCTTGTCGCACAAACGCGCCGGCAAATAGAAGCAGCAGCAAAAACCGAACGCAGAAAGCGGGAGCACCTTAGGCAGGCCGCGGAAGCGATTGTGTCACCACAATTTGCGGAAGCGGTGCAGCAACTGGACGTGGCGCGTCAGTGGTTGAATGCGGACATTTTTGACGCATTGAATCAGGCAGTCGGCGAAACACTGACTATCTTGAATTCCGACGCTTATAAGCGTATTCAAACCTCTAGTGACGCTATGCGGACAGCACTGGACGAAGGCAATTTCGACGATATCGAACACATGGCCGCGATTCTTAATGAGACACTTGATTCACAAATGTTGCAGCATATTCAGCAGGCCTCTGTTCACATCCAGACGGCACTGGCAGA
>BTQQ01000142.1:0-4405 GCA_036985955.1 Zetaproteobacteria bacterium
GGTTTGCGCTGGAAGTAGCTGGAGATGCGTTTCCTTAAATTCCGCGCCTTGCCGATATACAGCACCTTGCGGTCACCATCGAGCATGTGATACACCCCCGGCTCGCGCGGCAGGGTGGTCAAATCAATCGGCGGCTGACTCCACATGGCTGTATGATTGTTTCTGATCGGTTTGACCGCAAGGAGGAGCATACTGCCCCGCATGCAGACAATGCTGCCGTAACGGGCAATGCTCGCACTGCGGTGTAACACGGCAATGCCGCTTGGCGTGCTCCACGATCAGGGCATGGAATTCCTTGAACAGAGGTAAACTGCGGGGAAGGCGGCTGTGGAAGTAATGTTGCGTGTACTTGTAGTCTGCATCTTGCGGCAGGTTGCCGAGGCGGTGGAAAATACGGCGCGTATAGGCATCGACAACAAAAATGGGCTTATCAAGGGCATAGAGAAGAATGGAGTCCGCCGTTTCCGGACCGATGCCCCGTACGGCAAGCAGTTTTTTACGCAGACTGGACATGGGCCACTTTCTCAGTCCGGACTCATCCCCCTGACGGAAATAAAACAGACTCATCGCTTGCAAATAACGTGATTTTTGACGGAAAAAACCCGATGGACGGATACATTCAGCCAGTCGCGCCCGGTTACTGGTGCAAATACTTTCCGCATCCAGCAAGTCCGCCTGTTTCAGGTTGGCGATAGCCATTTCGACGTTTTCCCAGCGCGTGTTCTGCGTCAGAATAGCGCCGACCATGACCTCAAAAGAAGTATCGGCGGGCCACCAGTGACGCTGACCGTATGCGGCCAGCAGTTGCCGGTAGATTTGCAATGGTCCTTGCCTGCATCCTTTCACGCTGGAATCCCCGTACCCATAGGTTGGAAACCCTTAACTATATATAGGGTATTTTTGAAATGGAAGGATAATTTGGGCGTTTATTCTCAGGTTCGGGGATAGTTTTTCCCTGATTTTTTTAACTGGCGTAGCTCTCCAGCCTTGAGCGGACGCGTAGCACCTCTGGGTAAATCTCCCAGTTGTAGTGAGGCGAAACTTACCCGGATCAGCCTGCGCACCGTATGGCCGCATGCCTCCAGCGTGCGCCGTACTTCATGCCAGCGGCCACGCCGGATGGTGACGGTGATCCAGCTATGGCCTTTTGTTTCGGAATCCACGATCACATCCCACATATCACTTTTTTCACCCCGGCCAATATCGAGACCGCCGGATTGAAGTTTTTCCAGTTCCTCCGTTTCCAATTGGCCGGTGATGCGTACGCGATAACAACGTGGAATCTTCGCACC
Organism: Zetaproteobacteria bacterium; assembly: GCA_036985955.1. Classification (GTDB taxonomy): domain Bacteria; phylum Pseudomonadota; class Zetaproteobacteria; order Mariprofundales; family Mariprofundaceae; genus JAUZQZ01. The sequence continues at coordinate 1,293 of BTQQ01000142.1, forward strand.
GGGATGCGTCAGGGTGCGTGCCAGATCACCATCATCGGTGAGTAATAACAACCCTTCGCTGTCCATGTCCAGACGGCCAACAGACTGCACATTGGCGGCGACATCCAGTTCGCTGTAAATCAATGGCCTGCCCCGATCATCCCGGCGGGAGCACAACAGTCCGCGTGGTTTGTGATACAGGATATAGGTATATTCACTGACAGGTTCAACCAGCTTTTGATCCGCGAGTACCTTGTCTCCGGATTTCACCCTGCGGCCCATATCCTGCACGGTTTCACCATTGATGCTGATGCGTCCGGCAGCAATCCGGCGGTCGGCCTCACGCCGCGAACACAAGCCTGTTCGGGCGAGATAACGATTCAGCCGCTCTCCAGTGTTCCGGGACAAAGCCCTGGATTCAGGCTTCGGCGGTTTCGTTTTCTTCAACAGCTTCGGTTTCTTTGCTTTCAATAGTGGTTTCAACTTCATCTTTATCCATAAGTTCAGTGATGTCCGGCAGGTCACTCAGCGTATTCAGGCCAAAATCCACCAGAAAGGCTTTGCCGGTGCCATACAGATGCGGCCGCCCCGGAACTTCCTTGCGTCCCAGCACCTTGATCCATCCACGCTCTTGCAGAGCAGCGACCATGGAACTGGAGACCCTCACGCCGCGTAACGCTTCGATTTCCGCACGGGTGGCCGGCTGGCGGTAGGCAATAATGGCCAGCGTTTCGAGCATGGAGCGTGACAGCTTCGGCGCTCGTGTTTTCCACAATTGCTGTACAACACTTGCGTATTCAGATGCACTGCGGAACTGCCAGCCTCCGGCCACTTCCCGCAAGCGAATACCGCGTTCGCCGTAGTGCGCCTGAAGTTCGCTCAATGCTTGCCGGATATCGGCGGATGCCGCACCCTCTAGCAGGTCGCGCAGTTTCTGGATGGATACAGGTTCATCGCTGGCAAAAACAATTGCCTCAATACGCGATGGCAGGCTCATGCGGCCACCTCGCTGGCAGATATTTCGCTGGCTCTGGCCTTCGGCAAAATACTGATAGATCCAAAGCTGGTCTCCTGCACCACGGTGATGGCCTGCTCACGCCACAGTTCGAGAATGGCAAGAAAGGTGATAACAATAATTTCCCGGCCAGGCCGATCCAGTAATTCTTCCAGTATTATGCCGCCTTTTTTCAGGCGTTCGAGTACAAAGGCCATTTGCTCGCGTACACTCATCGTGTCCATAAACACGTGTTGCCGCACTTCGCCGCCCACACGTTTAAGCACCTGACGAAAAGCCAGCAGTAATCCGTCCAGATCGGGTTCGGGCAGCGGGCGCTCAATTTCGCCTGCTTCAGGAAATACAGAGCGCACGAAGATGTCGCGTTCCAAACGGGGATATTCGTTCAATTCCTCGGCAGCAGCACGGTATTGTTCGTACGCGAGCAGTTGAGCGACCAACTCGGCACGCGGGTCGATAACCTCGCCTTCCTCGTCCAGCTCCGGGCGAGGCAACAGCATGCGGCTCTTGATCTGGGTCAGGGTGCTGGCCATAACCAGATAGTCTCCGGCGAATTCAAGGTCCAATGGCTGTTGTGCATCAAGGATTTCCAGATATTGCACCGTCAGGCTGGCGATGGGGATGTCAAAGATGTCCATTTTCTGGTCACGAATCAGATGCAGCAATACATCCAGCGGACCTTCAAAGGCATCGAGGCGTACGGAGGGAGACAATGCAGTGTCTGTTCCGGTCTCTGAAGCCTGAACTCCGGTAGTCATACGCGGTATCCCATCTTTAATGTGCGGCGAACCTTGTCCATGGTACGTTCAGCCTCGATGCGGGCACGCTTGTTGCCTGCACGCACCACATCGCGCACATCGTCCATATGCGCGGCAATATCGGCGCGGCGATCACGGATGGGCTGCAACTCTTCTTCCAGATGGTTGAGCAGTACCTTTTTACAATCCAGACACCCGATTCCGGCACTCGTACAACCTTCATGCACCCACTTACGCTCGTCTTCTGTGGAATATATCTTGTGAAAATCCCATACAGGGCATTTTTCCGGTGTCCCGGGATCATCACGGCGCACGCGCGCAGGGTCTGTCGGCATGGTTTTTACTTTCTTTTCCGTGACTTTCCATGTTTCAGACAGTTCGATGGTGTTGTTGTACGACTTACTCATCTTGCGTCCGTCCAGCCCCGGCAGTTTGGCCGCGGGCATCAGCAGGGATTCCGGTTCGGGAAACAGCGGCTGGTCCGGTTTGCGGTAGAGATGGTTGAAACGGCGGGCGACTTCACGTGTCAACTCCACATGCGGCACCTGATCTTCACCCACTGGAACCGCATCGGCGCGATACATCAGAATGTCTGCCGCCTGCAGTAGCGGATAGCCGAGGAAACCGTAGGTTCCCAGGTCCTTTTCACGCAACTGTTCAATCTGGTCCTTATACGTCGGCACACGCTCCAGCCATGGCAGGGGAGTGATAAATGAGAACAGCAAATACAATTCGGCGTGCTGCGGCACCTCGGATTGAATAAATACCACGCATTTTTCAGGATCAATGCCAACGGCAAGCCAGTCCACCAGCATATCCCAGATGGTATCCTTGACGATGTCCGGGTTGGCGTAATCCGTAGTCAGGGCATGCCAGTCGGCGGCAAAGAAGAAACACTGGTGTTCCCGCTGGAGCTTGAGCCAGTTTTCCAGCACACCTTTCATATGTCCCAGATGCAATCGTCCGGTGGGGCGCATGCCGGACAGAATCCGCATGGGTTTGTCCTGATTATTTTCGGAAGTGGTCAAGCCTTTGTCCCCTCTGTTTACTTGTTACTGTTGTTACTTATGAGGCGAACGATAGCAAAGCAACAGGCCAATGGCGAAACATGTTGAATCCGCCATTGACGTGGTGCGGACGCCAACTAAAATGCGCGCTCCGATTCAAGTGGTTGTTTGCATTTTTATGGCGCTTTAGCTCAGCTGGTTAGAGCAGCGGAATCATAATCCGCGTGTCCGGGGTTCGAGTCCCTGAAGCGCCACCATTTTCCTGCTATCCTTTTCCTGATGGATATATCCCGAACTATTCATAAATACTGTCGTGCCCTTGCTTGTCCCTTTGCCCGCAACGAATCCCTCGTC
>BTQQ01000143.1:0-4341 GCA_036985955.1 Zetaproteobacteria bacterium
CTTTCCAGATGGTTGAGGTTGCTGGAATGATGAACATCAGAGCGTAATCTTTGCACCTGACGGTGTATGATTCCGGTTTTGCATAAATAGGACTTGTGTCAGGTTGCGGGCTAAGGAACCTCTGAACAAGTCGTGAATGAATAGCTGCGGCCAGCATTTCCAATAGCTGCGTTACCAAGCGCTCGCAATAGCCCTGCTATTACAAGTGCTTGGCGCCTTGCTCTTGAAAATGCTGAATTACAAGCTATTTCACCCAGACTTATTCAGAGGTTCCCTAACAGTAACCGGAGGTATCGTCATGATGAAAGTTGGTCAAATTCAAAGAGTTGGTCTGGTGCTGGCGAGCGTGGCGCTGGCTGGATTCCTGTACGCAATACCTGCACCAGCCGCAGAGCAGCCATTCAAGGATTATGACAGCAACAATGACGGAAAAATCACGATGGATGAAATCATGCGGCATATCCGCCCCAGGATTCAGAGCGGTTTTGATGCGCTGGATCGCAACAAGGATGGCGTGCTATCGGGCAAGGATTTCGATGATGTGCGCGAAGGTATGAAAAAACTACAGGACTGGCTGGATGAATTACTCCGACAGTTTTTACCATCCGGGGAAAAGGACAAAGACAAAGAAGAACTACGGGTCTGAATCTGACGCGCGGGTAACACCCGAAGGGTTTGCGAACGCACTTCTCTGGAATTCATGCTGCACGGATATACTAACAACAGCATCAATAAAACTACACACAGAGCCCCACAGGTGGTTCGGATCAAGGCACGGTGGGCAGGGAATGCCCGAGCCCTTGCCAAGGCATCGCAACGCGGAGCCGGGCCGCCTGTGGGGCTCCCTCCGGGCGAGGAGCCGGGCGGCCATCCGCTGTGTTGCGCCGCCTTGCCATAGCTCGCGCTATGACCGCACCGACGCGCCTTGCGGACTGACCGACCAGCAGTTCGCTGCGTATGGTTTTATTGATGTTGTTGTTAGTAACAGGCGGGTTATGCTTTCGGCATGCTGCGCAGTATGTCCCGGCTGTTGCTTGTTCCGGTCCTGATTTACATCGGGATCACGGGCTGGATGCTGGCATTTGAAGACCGCCATATTTATTTTCCGGATGCAGTCATGCTGCATACACCCGCGGATGCGGGCCTGCCGTTCACGCAACACCGTTTCGATACGCCGGACGGCGTATCGCTGTACGCATGGTGGATGCCTGCCCCCGGCTCCCGTTACGCAGTGCTGCATTTTCACGGCAACATGGGAAACATCAGCCACCGTCTGCATCTCTACAAGCGCTGGCATACGATGGGGCTCAGTGTTTTCGCCGTGGAATACCGCGGATTCGGCAAGAGTAGCGGTCAGCCTTCCGAAGATGGCCTGTACGAGGACGCCCGCGCAGGCTGGCGCTATCTGACGGGCATGCTCGGCATTCCTCCAGCGCAGGTCATTATTGTCGGCAGAAGCCTGGGCTGCGCCATTGCTGCCGATCTGGCGGGCAGGGTGCGGCCCGCTGGCACCGTGCTGGAAACGCCTTTCACCAGTATTCCGGATATGGCCGGATATATATATCCATGGCTGCCGCTCAGTCTGCTGGCGCGCACGCAACTGAATACGCTGGCGAAGGTGCGCAATGTCCATCACCCCCTGTTGCTGATTAATGCAAGGGACGACCGGGTTGTGCCGCCCGCCATGACCGAGGATATATTTGCAGCCGCCCATGAACCGAAAACCCTGCGAACGCTGGCAGGCGGTCATAACAACTTCGACACGGTGTCAGAGAAAGCCTATTTCAAAGTCTGGGAGAAATGGCTGGCAACGATTCCTGAGTAATCCGGGTTCATAGCTGTTGACGGTCGATTGACCTTCCCATGTGCGGCTCTAGGCTGCTGCGGCATGAGACGATTGCTGTTCCCGGGCTTTGTGATGACGTGCCTGCTGCTTTGTCCGGCGGCCGCGCTGGCTATTGTCAATGTCGAGGCTGTGCATGTCGGTGCTCCGACCGAGGGCTTTTCCGGCACGGCAACTGCCTCGGCCGGTGGTGCTTCCGGCAACAGCAACAGGTTCCGGGGCAGGGCCGATGTCCGTTTGCAGTGGCATGCCGACAAACATACGGATTTCGCGGTATTCAGTTACGATTATGGTACGAGCCGGGGCCGCACGGACACCAACAGGGAATTTGCCCATCTGCGCCATCGCTTCCAGTTCGCGCCCGCCTGGGCGCTGGAAGGGTTCGTGCAGGCGGAACGCGACGAGTTCGCCCGCCTGTCCTTCCGTGGTTTGGTTGGTGGGGGCTTGCGCCGCACACTACTGGAGAGGGACGCCGTAGCGGCGGTGTATCTGGGGTTGGGAGCCATGTTTGAACGCGAGATACTGCGCCGTGATTTCCGCACCAGCGATCCTCGTGGCGAGTCGATCGGCCGGGCCAATACCTACCTGAGTATGCAGACACGGTTCAACGCGCAGACGCGTTTTTCCAGTACGATTTTTTATCAGCCAGCCGTGGCCGATGCCACTGATTTTCGGCTACTGGAGGAGGCCGCCCTGCACGTCCAGCTGGCGGACGGCATGGAACTCCGGCTAAACGTCGAGGTGCGGTACGACAGCCGTCCGCCGCAGACGGTCAAGACGACCGATATTACCTACACGACGGGAATTACGATGAGCTTCTAAAGGAGTGCTGGATTAGGGTATGTAAACACTTAATGATGAACGAGGCGCTGATTGCCGCTATCATGGCTTGATATATGTATCTGCGACTGCCGCTCAACTTGCTGGTTTGCACACAGATGAATACGCTTGCCAAGGTACGCGGCGGGAGCCTCCCCCTGCTGCTCATCAATGCATATGGACAGATGCGGGTTTGATTTGGATTGATTGATACGACCCGGTACGGAAAGGCGTGCGGCAAAGGCTGGCCTTGATGTGCCTGGCGAATTGTGATTTGAACCAGAAAGGAGTTTTGAATGAAGTGCAGGGTTGTATTGATCGCACTGTTTTGCACGTTTATATCCGGCAACGCGATTGCCAAGACGTTGCCGGACAACACGTTCCCCTATGGTTTGCTTGAACTGCGGGGATATGCCATGGAAATGAATAAAGATGGGAATTTCAGGATTTATTCTGGCGACACAATTTTTGTTAAGGGATCCTTCAAAATTGAAGGCAATAAAATGACTGTTTTTGACAGTGGTGGCCTGTATGCATGCAGGGGCAAGAGGATGAATCCCGGAATCTACTATTGGACCGTACACGATCACGGATTGTATCTGATGTTGGTTAAAGACAATTGCGGAGCCCGGCGAACCGCTTTTCTGGAAGCCCCGCTTAAAATGAGCCCGAAACCCGAATAAAGTCTCTTACCGGGCTACCCGGCTACAGCCGGTCCAGCAGTTGCTTTCTTTGTTTTTGTAGCATATCCGCTGCAATAAGGCCTTTTTTGTCCAGCACCCGCAAAAATTCAAGACCGGCCTCGGGCGAAGGATGTTGTGTCATATATTTGGGGATAATTATTTCAAGCTTACCCTGATACTCATCTTTTGAGATCAGACCCTTGCCCAGCAGGCGGTGCAGGGTGCTGATACGGTTTACCGCATCAGCATCGGCCACCATCGCCACGGGATGGTTTTGTATGCGCGCGGGCGGTTTGGATTGTTTGGTTGCTGGCAACAATGCGGTGTTCATTGTGTCTGGCGTCAGTGTGCTGATCGGCATGGCGAGCAGATCCGGCCGACTCCGGTAAAGGACCTGGCCCGGCTGAGGGATCAGCCTCCAGTAGGATAAGTCGATATCCTCCTCGGAGATGGCCTCGACGGCATGACTCATTCTGGCATCTTCTTCAGCCAGGCTCGTGAGTTTGAATGCAGCGTAATTTTCGATGTGGCTGAAATACCAATAAAGGCGGCCCTTGCTGAAAAAGAGCCCGCCCCGGATCTTGTCCTGATGAAAAGCCACAGCCTGGCCCACCCCGATGTTGGCAAAGGTCTGCCGGATTTGCGGTGCCAGAGTGTGAATCTGTTGGTCGGAGAAGACAGGTTTCGGGCCGCTGGGGGCAAGGAAGGTCTCGTTGGTGTACCGGATGCTGCCAAGGGCCTTAACCCATTGCGCTGTGCTCAGCGAAACAGGCTGGGAACCGTCTGATCCGATGAGGCCACGCGCCGGGGCGGTCTTCATGATGCTGACTTCAGCCTGGGCGATGGAAGATGCAAGTAAGGTGAACGCCATGACAGAGAACATCATCCAAAGTGTGAACGAGAAACGCCGGAACATAGCAGCCATTCCAATACTGGTTGTAATGGATGTCAACTTTTCCCTGGTTATATGTTGCCAACATATGAAACAGGCAATGT
>BTQQ01000144.1:0-4271 GCA_036985955.1 Zetaproteobacteria bacterium
AGTTCCCAGAACATGCAACAGCGTACTTTTACCGGAGCCGGACTGCCCCACAACAGCTACAAATTCCCGTTGGGACACATGCAGATCAACCCCGTTCAACACATCTATCGGGCCAGCCGGAGAAGAAAATGATTTGTATAGCCCGGATACTTCGAACAGCGAAGTCTCTGAAATACTATTTCCCGGCGTCATTACCCGGGTTTGCGGCTGAGAAGAATCTTGATGGTGTCCTGAACCCGCTGTTTCTGATAAGCCTCAACAATCTTGCGCACGGACGGAAACCTTTCCGTAATTTGGTCAAAGTCAGCTCTCGCCAACTCCATGAGTTCCACTTTCTCGCGCGCCACCACAGTGGCGGTTCGCGGCTTGTCCGTCAGCAGTGCAACTTCACCAAAAAATTCACCCTCACCCATTTTTCCCAGAACGACTTGATCTCCATCCTTTCCCATACCGCTGGTAGACAAATCCACGGAACCTGATCGAATCAGATAAAAGGTGTCTCCCGCCTCGCCTTCACGAATAACGGCATCACCTTTCTCGAACGTCCGCAGCTTAAAATGATCAGCCAACGCCAGTCTTGCATCCGTTGGCACGCCTTCAAATACCGGCGTGATTGCCAGCACTCTGGCCAACACCCGTTGGCGATAAAAATCTTCGATGGTTGACTGGATGCCGGGATACTTCTCCACCCATTCATCAAACGTAACCCGGTCAATCATCAGCACACTGCATTCCGTCTCAGCTATCGCTTCATCCGAATGCGGCGCACGGGACATGAAAGCATATTCGCCGAAGAAATCACCTTCACACAGATGCGAGAATACCCGCTTACGGCCCTGAGAATCCTTGGCGCGTAACAGCACGTTACCCATGCCGATCAAATACAGGTAATTGCCATGGTCACCTTCCCGGAAAATAAGCTCTTCCGCATCCACATGCCGCAATTGCAGGGAATCAATAAATGCCTCCAGTTCATCACCAGACAAGCCGGAGAGCAGGGGTGTTCGTTCAAAACTCAGCTTGGCGCGGTCTTTGCCGCTGATATCGGGCGCCTGCATTTGATCCTGCGGCGTCACTGTACTAATCGCCCAGTCATCACCGCGTTCGTTGGAGAGAGTCTTCAGGCGCTCCTTGATCTCTGTCCGCTCCGGATCAAGCCGAAGTACAATTTTATTGATCGCAATCGCCTGCACCACAAATCCCTGCTCGGCATAAATGCCGGCAATATGGATGTAGTCAGTGACTGCTTCTTCGGTGGCACCGGTTTTCTCGCGTAGTTCGGCAAGTTTTACGTGGGTGCGCAGGTCATCCGGCTCAAGCTTGTGCAGTTCGTCAAAGAACCCCAGCGCCCTCTTATATTTTCCATCCAGCAAAGCCCGTTTGGCCTTGCTTCTCAGTTTCTCGTTAGCCATTAAACCCTCGATTTATCACATCAGGCTTATTCATGATTCTATCATTCATAACGCAGAGCATCCGCTGGCGGCACATGTGCGGCGCGCCATGCCGGATAAAGCGTTGCCGCCAACCCCATTCCAAGACTTACCACCACGACCAGCCCGACGCCAACCGGATCAATAATAGAAGGGACATGGTCGATATAATAAACGTCACTGGCAAGGATTGTCACGCCCGTAACGTTCTGGAACCATGCGAGAAGCGCATCCAGCTTCCACGCCAACAACAATCCGAACAAAGCACCAAGCAGCGTACCCATACCGGTCAGGATTGACCCCATGTACAAAAACACCTTCATCACCGAAGCATCGGTGGCACCAATGGTCTTCAGAATCGCTATTTCCTTTCTTCGCTCCATCACCACCATGACCAGGGATGCGACCATATTGAACACCGCGACCAGCACAATCAACGACAGTATAATACCCATCACCACACGTTCCATCTTCAATGCCCGAAAGAACGAACGATGCTGTTGCATCCAGTCTTTGACCCAGGCATCAGGAGGTAATAGCTGGCGCACCTCATCCGCAACCGCCCGTGCCTGATTGCGGTCAAGGAGATGCAGTTCGATGCCCGTTACCCTGTTTCCCAAACGGTTAAGGCGTTGCACCGCCTCCATGGGAGCGATAACCAGGCCGATGTCATATTCGTAAAAGCCGGAATTAAAGATGCCGGCCACTTTAAAAGAGCGCATGCGCGGCGTCATACCGGAAGGCGCAACTCCTGCCGCAGGCGACACCACATTCATGCTGTCCCCCGTGCGAAGTCCCAGCTTATGTGCCAGGTCTTTGCCCACGACAACCTTGAAGGGATTGCCCTTGCCCAAATCATTAAAATTGCCTGATACCATATGCCGGGCGATCTCCTGTTCACGGGATATGTCCACGCCCTTCAGCATCACCCCCGTTGCCAGCGAACCATGTACAACCATCACAGGGACCGAAATATAGGGCGAAGCACGAGCAACTTCCGGAAGCCGTTCCACCTTTTGTAGCCAGTCCGGCCACTGTTCCAGCGTATTCCCCGGCCCCTGGATATCCACATGCGAAGAAAACCCCAATATCTTGTCTTTCAATTCCACATCAAACCCGTACATAACCGAAAGGACAATGATCAGGGCCGCCACGCCAATCGCCACACCAATACCTGAACTCCAGCTGATCAGGGAAACAAAACGCTCATCCCGTTTGGAGCGAAGATAGCGTATAGCCAGCATCAATTCATACCGCATCAGGCAACAACTTTAATTGAGATAACGCAGATACAGATAAACATGGGCAATACCGATACTGACCAGCATCAGCAAGAATGCATGTTTGGTGAACTGAATGAACCCAATGGGATGTCCCGCCCGCTGCGCAAACCCCGCCACAATTAAATTGGCCGATGCGCCAATCAGCGAACCATTACCGCCCAGGCATGCGCCCAGCGCCAGTGCCCACCACAACGGCACAATCATCTGGTCTCCGCCAAACGTCGGCGCCATATTCTCGATTAAGGGAATCATGGTGGCGACAAAAGGAATGTTATCAATCAGAGCCGATGCAATGGCGGAAATCCATAGAATAGCGGCGGCAGTGGCATTGAAGTCTCCGCCCGTGAGCGCCAGCGTCTTTTCCGCCATCCATGCAATAATACCCACATGTTCCACGCCGGTCACAACGATAAACAACCCCACGAAAAAGAAGATGGTTGTCCACTCCACTTCGGCCATAATGCTCTCAAAAGCTTTATCTTTACCATGTAAATTATGCTCCCATGACTCCAGCAACAACAGCAGGGCAGCACCAAACAGGGCAATCGTGGCAGGTTCCAGATGCAGGCTGTGCGCGCATGTGAATCCTGTAATGACCAGCCCCAGCACGAACAGGCTCTTTTTGAGCAGGGGGATATCTTTAATGGCCTCACGCTCGTTAAATTCCATGATTAACCGCTGCGCCTCTTCCGAGGCATGCAGCCCCCGCCCGAACAGCAGCCAGATCATCAATAGCGTTACCAGCATAATCAGCGGAATAATCGGCGCCAGATTGATAAGGAAATCATAGAAACTCAGGTGTGCCTGCGAGCCGATCATGATATTGGGCGGATCGCCGATCAGCGTCGATGTTCCGCCGATATTGGAAGCCAGAATCTGGGAAAACAGAAAGGGGTAGGGTTTCACGTCAAGCGAATCGGTAATCAGCAAAGTGACCGGCGCAATCAGCAACACCGTGGTGACATTGTCCAGAAACGCCGAAAACACAGCCGTTACCACCGACAGCATCACAAGAATGCCCCATGGGCGCCCCCGTGCCAACTTGGCTGCTTTAATCGCCACATACTGGAACATGCCGGTTTTCTGGCTGATGGCCACAATCACCATCATGCCAGTCAGAAGCCCAATGGTATTGAAATCAATGCCGTCAACCGCTGCCTCCTGTGTCAGCACGCCGGAGAGAATCATCAATCCTGCTCCCAGCAGCGACAAAACGGCCCGGTTGAATTGTTCAAACATGATGGCGGCATAAACCACCAGCAATATAGTCACCGCAACCCAAATCGGATTCATGCCGAACAACACATGGCTGGAATCAGGCATCAAATGCTTTCTCTGGAATAAATTTATCCATCGCTCTTAAAATATCGCTCGATGAAATAATACCGGACAAACGCTGTTCGGCATCCACGACCAGAACATATTCAAAGCGGTCATGCGTGACCATAGCTGCCGTCACCGACAACAGCGATTCATCCTCCCGTACAACGGTTGGATTTTCATCCATCACCTCGGTAATGCTCTTTTGCAAAATCTCCCGATAATGCTTGCGCAACAA
>BTQQ01000145.1:0-4267 GCA_036985955.1 Zetaproteobacteria bacterium
TGAGTGGTCCGCTGGATCGGGATGCCCTGCGAGGCCGCTTGATGCGGCGGCTGTCACAGGCTGACGCGCGGACGATGGTTTCGGGGCAGGCTTAGTGTCCCATCCCGTAAATTCGTGCGCCATCAGAGCCGCCCCAGGGAGCCAGGGCAAGGCGCGTCCCGAAGGCAATGGCGCGCCCTTGGCGAGGGACGCAATACCCCAGGGCACCCTCTATCTCGCAAGCTCGATTCACCTTGCGCCGCATTGGTTCCCTGGGGCGGCTCCCTTCGGGCGAGCACTGGCGGGCGTGCGGTTGCGTTGCGCTCGTTTGAATTGGCTATGGCCAGTCCCGCACTCGTGCGCCTTGCCGCACATCCCGCCAGCACCCGCTGATAGTGTACGAATTTACGGGATGGGATACTAAATGGCGAAGACAATGCAATTTCTGCGGGCCAGCGGTTTGAAATTGCTGGCTGTGCTGATTGCGATTGTGTTGTGGATACAGGTGCATGGACAGGGTATTGGCTCGCTGAGCATGGATGTGCCGTTGCAGGTGCAGGGATTGCCATCCGACATGGTGATTGTGAATGACCTGCCGGATCATGTGCGCATCACTCTCACGGGTCTGCAGGCGAGGCTAAGCGGTCTGGAACATGCGGATTTACGAGTGCCGCTCGATGCTTCGGGCTTGAAGGAGCCCGGCGTGGTGGAACGGGCATTGAAAGTGTCGGTCATTCGTCTTCCTGTGGGATTAACCATCGAGAAACTGCAACCGGACCGGCTGCAATTGCAGGTAGACCGGGTGATCAAACGAGAGATCGCAGTCAAACCACGCCTTGAATTACCAGAGGGATGGAAAGCCGTCGATGTGCGGGTAACACCGGCTATGGCCGTACTTTCCGGTCCGGAAGTGTGGCTGGACGCGCTTTCGGATGTGGAAACAACAGCAGTGCTTCCAGAGGCTAAAGTGGGACCGTTTGAGATGAAGGTCGGTGTGGAGAGCCCTACCGGAAAGGGTATCCGGCTGGTCGGTCCCAATACCAAATTTACTGTACGTGGCAGACTGTTGTACGAACTGAAACGGCAAAGAGGGAAAAAATAATGCGGCGCTATTTTGGTACGGACGGGGTGCGGGGTACCGTGAACCAGGAACCGATGACAGCTGAATTTTCACTGAAACTTGGCCGGGCGGCGGGGCATGTCCTGACCAGGCATCTGGATCACAAGCCACACATCCTTATCGGTAAGGATACCCGTCTTTCCGGCTATATGATCGAATCGGCATTATGTGCGGGGCTTACGGCGCAGGGAATGAATGTGCTACTGGTTGGGCCGGTGCCGACGCCTGCCGTGGCTTATTTGACGCGCAGTCTGCGTGCGGATGCCGGCGTGGTGCTTTCCGCTTCCCACAACCCGGCCGGAGATAATGGCATCAAGTTCTTTGGTGCGGACGGTTTCAAATTACCCGATGAAATTGAACAGGAAATTGAGCGATGTCTGGATGATTTGCCATCTCTTCCGGATGCCGCCGATATTGGCAAGGCTTTTCGCGTGGATGATGCGCGTGGCCGTTATGTGGAATTCTGTAAAGCGTCGCTGCCACGTGGCTTTCGTCTTGATGGATTCAAGGTGGTGGTGGATTGCGCCAATGGCGCGGCCTATGACGTGGCGCCGAGATTGCTGGATGAACTGGGCTGCGGCGTTGTGGTGATGCATGCGGAGCCGGATGGCCACAACATTAATCTGGCCTGCGGCTCAACCGATCCGGCGGGTATGTGCGCACGTGTTGTGGAAACGGGTGCGGACGCGGGCTTTGCGCTGGATGGGGATGCAGACCGGCTGATTGCCTGCGATGCCAACGGCGTTGTCGTGGACGGGGATCGTGTGATTGCGGCTCTGGCGGAGCAGTTGTTGCGTCATGATCGGCTGACAGGCGGGGCCGTAGTGACCACGTTGATGAGTAATATGGGGTTGGAGCATTATCTTGGCGGACTTGGACTTGGCATGCATCGGGCCAGTGTGGGAGACCGCTATGTGCTGGAAATGATGCGTGATAAGGGATGTAATCTGGGAGGTGAACAATCCGGCCATATTATCATGCTGGATTGCAATACCACTGGTGATGGACTGTTGACCGCATTGCAACTGCTGGCGGCCATGCGCGATCAGGAAAAATCGTTGTCGGAGCTGGCTTCCGGCATGCAACTGTATCCACAAAAATTATGGAATATTGTGTTGTCCCGACGCATGGATGTGACAGGACAACCTCAGGTACAGCAGGCCATGAAAGCGGCTGAAATACGGTTAGATGGTAAGGGCAGGCTGAGCGTGCGCATGTCTGGTACTGAGCCCAAATTGCGCATCATGGTTGAAGCTGAAGATGAGGATATGATGCTCGATGTCGGGCAGGGGCTTGCCGACCTGATTGAGTCTACGCTTTCTTCTGAATAATCCGGGTTAGGTCCTGTTAACACTAATGATGAACGAGGCGCTGCTGCCCCAAATGAGGCCAGTCAAGACGCGAGGAGAGAAGTTTGCTGAATCCAAATGAACGACGCCAAGGTGAATGCCGCTTGTGGCAGAGAGAGCGCCCTGGGGTGTTGCGTAAGAGAGAGTCCCATGGGGGAGTAACGCCGAATGGCCTCGGTCTTTTTGCTTGCGAACCGGACGCAGTCCTTCGGGACGGGCCATTTTTGTGCGCAGCTCGGTTATTCCTCGCTCATATGCCTCGGGCACACTTCGTTCGAAATGCCTTGCATAGTCACAAAAACAGCCTCGTCGCCACGATCATAATTAGTGTTAACAGGCCCTAGATAAATAAGAACTCATGGCCCAATTTGATGTGTTTAATGGTGATGCAGATGGGCTGTGTGCGCTGCATCAGTTACGTCTGGACCATCCTGTCGAATCCAAACTGATTACAGGCGTTAAACGGGATATTGATCTGTTGCGGCGTGTGTCCGCCGGAAAGAAGGCCAGGCGCAACGTCAGACAAAAAGACATCGTCTGCGTATTGGATATTTCATTGGATCAAAACCGGAAAGCACTGTTACGTTTGCTTGACGAAGGTGCTAAGGTGGACTGGTTTGATCATCATTTTGCCGGTGATATTCCCGATCATTCAAATCTGAAAGCGCATATCAATACCGCCCCGGACGTATGCACCAGCTTGCTGGTAAATAAATATTTGCAAGGCAAATACTTGCCATGGGCTATTGTGGCGGCCTTTGGCGATAACCTGCATGATATTGCCCGCCACATTTCCGCACCACTCAACATCAATCAGGTTCAATTGCAACAATTACGCCATTTGGGTGAATGCTTGAACTACAATGGCTATGGTATCACGGTAGATGACCTCTATTTCCACCCGTCAGAGTTGTATCGGCGGATGAAGCCTTTTTCAAATCCGTTTGCATTCATTGAAGAGGATGATGCGTTCCGGGTGTTGCAAAAGGGCATGGATGATGACAGATGCCGGGTTATGGAAATGCAGCCAGAGTTTGCGGACTCCTGTTGCGCAATGTTTTTGTTACCGGACGAAAACTGGGCCCGGCGAGTTTCGGGAATATTCAGCAATGAGCTGGCGCGCACGTACCCGGACCGCGCGCATGCCGTTGCCATGCAATTAACCGATGGAGAAAATCGCGGTGCATACCGCATCAGCGTGCGGGCGCCACTGGCTTTGAAAGAAGGTGCCGATGAGCTATGCCGGCAATTCCCAACTGGCGGTGGCCGAAAAGCTGCCGCCGGCATCAATGCCTTGCCGCAAAAGGATTTGGATGCCTTTATACGTTGTTTTCGCGCAGCATTTTCCACATACTAATACCTTCATAAAGAAAACCATATGCAGAGTCACACAGGCGGTTCGGATCAAGGCACGACGCGAAGGGAATGGTTGTTCCATTGCCAAGTGCCGTAACGCGGAGCCGGACCGCCTGTGTGACTCCCTCCGGGCGAACCGCCAGACGGTCATCCGCTGCGTTGCGCCGTCTTGCCATAGCTCGTGCTATACCCGCGCCGCCGCGCCTTGCGGACTGACCGCCTGGTGACTCGCTGCATATGGTTTTCTTTATGAAGGTATTAGTGAATTTGAGGAAATATCTGATCCGGTTAGATTCAGCATAACAGGTTCTGTGTTTTTAATAATAGCACCTCTCCCAAGGCGAATGTCTAAAAGCTTTGACATAACAAGAAGTTCCGGTTACTATCGCAAGTGGTTTCTAGCTAATGTGAGTTAACCATCCGTAATAACAAGAGGGGAGCATGTGACAAAAGCTGAAATTGC
>BTQQ01000146.1:0-4258 GCA_036985955.1 Zetaproteobacteria bacterium
CTTCATGCTGGATGGTCAGTTGTGTATACGCGCTCTGATTTTGCGCAGATTGTGTTTTCAGTGTTGTAATATTCATAGTCAATCCCCTTTGGATATCAGATGTCGCAGGCCGGAAAGGAGTCCATTCGAGCCCGTGCAACCGTGTTCTATGCCATATTGTACCCAAACGTCAATAAGTTGACGTAAAGGCATGTAGCATGTTGCCTCGGCATTTTAATTGTGATTGATGGATTGAACCCTATGTAAAGGATGAAGAAAGTTGTTTGATCCCTTGCTTGATTCGTTGCAGGGACTCATCCTTGCCAAGCAGGACAAGGGTGGCATCAATGGGCGGTGAAACCGGTCCGCCAGAAACCAGAATACGAATCGGCTGGGCAAGTTTGCCCATGTTTACGCCTTCTGCCTCACAAATATTGGAAATCAGGGCGTGGACTGATTCCGCTGTCCATTCCTCCATGAGGTCAGCACGCTTCACGAATACATCCAGCAGGGGCCATGTGGTTTCCTTGAAGTTCTTTTTGACTGCTTTTTCCACATATTCCACAGGGGCGGCATAAAAAAAACGTGCGCCTTCGGCCAGTTCAATCAGGTTTTTCGAGCGCTCCTGGAGTAATTGAATCACTTTGACAATATCCGGACCGCCGGAAACATCCACGTCCAGCTGCTGCATGACCTCCGTGGCAAGAGCTTCCGGTGTTGCACAACGCAGGTAATGCGCATTCAGCCAGTCCAGCTTATTCTGATCGAAACGGGCCGCGGCTTTGCCAACCTTGCGCACATCGAACAACTCGACCAACTGCTGCCGGCTGAACACCTCTTCATCGCCGTGCGACCAGCCCAGCCGGGCCAGGTAATTCACTACGGCATCGGCCAGATACCCGGCCTCACGGTATTGTGTAATGGCAATCGCACCATGCCGTTTGGACATCTTGGCGCCATCCGGCCCGTGAATAAGTGGAATATGCGCGAATTCAGGCGCGGAGAGCCCCAGCGCTTCATAGAGTTGAATCTGGCGTGGTGTATTGTTCAGATGGTCAGAGCCACGAATTACATGGGTAATATCCATATCCGCATCATCCACCACCACGGCAAGATTGTAGGTCGGCGACCCGTCGGACCGCATCAGGATCAGGTCATCCAGTTCCCGGTTGTCAAAGGTTACGTCCCCCAGCACAAGATCACGGACCATCGTTTCACCTGCATCCGGCGAGCGGAAGCGAATGACATGTGGCTGGTCTACTGGTTCATCCGCACGATGGCGGCAGCGCCCATCATACATCGGCTTCTGACCCGCAGCACGCTGTGCGTCACGCATGGCATCCAGTTCATCCTTGCTGCAATAACAGCGATAGGCCTTGCCTGCGTTGATGAGACATTCTACCGCCGCCACATGAGCAGCGTGATTGCGGCTCTGAAATATCACATCCCCATCCCAGTCCAGTCCCAGCCATGCAAGCCCGTCCAGAATCACCTGCGTGGCTTCCTCGGTGGAGCGCTCACGATCCGTATCTTCAATGCGCAATACAAATTCACCCTTATGATGCCGCGCATGCAACCATGAAAAAAGCGCGGTGCGGGCGCCGCCAATATGGAGCATGCCAGTGGGTGATGGGGCAAAGCGCGTACGGATGGTCATGAGGCCTTTCCTTGTTTTTAATAATCATTCGGGATTAAGCAAGCGTATGGTATCGGATGGACAGGTCATCCAAAACAGCTTTATTGTTTCTCAAGGCATTCGGGCTGTTATTTTTATACCTGTGATATCACCGTGGCGGTGTTTGGCGGTCGGCCACACGGGATAGATACGCCGTCTGGCAATACCTCGCTTATGCATGTAATGCTCAATCATCGCCTGTGTATGGCGGGTACGTGAGATCAGGCTTTCATCCAGGGGAGTGTTCCCCAATTGAGGAAGCAGTTCCACAATCAACCTGGGCTGTTTCCGCAACGCCTTGACCACTTGCCACAAACGCAGATGCTCATTATGCGAAAAAGCACGTCCGTGCTGCAATCGAACATGCGACACAGTCTTCGATGCGGGCTGAGCGTTCCCTTGTGTTTCCTTTGCCGATGAAGCTTGCCGCTTGACGGCCTGCAGAGCAGCGAAGCCCAGATGCTCGATGGAAAACGGTTGCATACGCCAATCACCCTTGAATGGAACGTCCATTTTCAGACGCCCTCCCCGACCAAGCCGCTCGGATAGCGTTTGCATATTATACCCTGTCAGCGACAACATGGGATCTTGCGGAAAGGCGCCATGCTCGAATTGCCCCTGATGCAAAACGAGATTCAGCCCACCAGTATAGGTGCTCTTTCCACGAACAGGTTTGATATGGAATGATCCATCCAAACGCCCGCGAATCAGGCTTGGCGAACCGGATACCCTCAACCAGTTGTTGAGAAAAAATGGCAAAGCATCCTTCAGTGTGGCATCCAGTTTTACCCTTGTATCGGTGGAAAACAAATCAGTACGCCCCCGTATGCGCAGGTTGCCTCCACCCACAGAGGCATTAAATACCAGCGGCGACCATGTTCCAGCGCGCAGGTTCTTCAGAGAAAAGGATGCGTGATCCGCCCATACCGCATCCTTACTGCCTACGCTGATGACACCATGTTCCGCCACAACCTCATCCACCTGCCAGGAAAATTTCTTATGTTGCGTCTCTATTTTTCGTACCGCCTCAAGCTCTGCCGTACGGGGAATCGGGTGCAACGCCGCCTGATAATGCCATTGATCAATCCGGATTGAAGCCAACCGCTGTATTTCCAGCATGCCTGCCTGCTGGATATCAATATGAATCGTGTCCGCAAGAAAGGTATCGCCTCCCTGTGACAACATAAGGTCAGTCAGGGCCAGCTGTCCCTTCAATATCAGTTTATCATTACTGGCCTGTAGTGAAACCTGGAATCGGCTGTTGCCGGAAAGTTGTAGAGCGCTACTGCTCCCGGGTAGGGAAAAATCCGGCAGAAGCGGTCGCAACTGCACCACAGGCACATTCTCCGCTTTAATATTGGCGTTAAATAACCCGTCCAAATGGCCCTGCCCGGTAATGTGCCAGAACGCCTCGCCTTCATTCACGGCATTAAACTCCGCATAACCATTGGCTTCCATGTGCCCGGAGCCTTTTAACGGAGGAAGAATCAAACGGTGCGAACTTCCATGTATGCCGATGACAGGCCGCACGTTCTCGAACGTCAGATTGGCCACTTGAAAATGCCATGGAGAGGCTGGCGGCTGGGTTGGCCCAGAGCTTTGCAATTGGCTCTGCAGCGCCATATCCATATTGTGGATCTGGACTCGCTCAACATTCAGCTGATGAACAGGCCATTGGGCCACGGCATTGTTCAACGTCATTTTTTCGATCGTCCATGCAGGCAAGTCACCGGAAACAAGGTTGAGTCCATGCACTTCACCACTCATGGCGGCGATCCATGGTTCGTTTCTTTCTTGCCGTTCGATCCGCACATCCCCGCTCCACATGCCTGCTTGCACAAGCCTGCCATTCACCGCAGGCAAAATATCACCAAACCCTGCCAGGGATATACCGTTGCATCTGGCCTGAACCTTGATGTTGTCCGGTCCCATTTCCCCCTGGATGTGCATATCTCCATGATCCGGTTGATCCACAAGCTGAACGTCACCATCGAATCCGAAGCGCCGATGCGGCCAGTCTGCATGCCAGTTTATCAATCCACTGCTGTTCCCATGTAAATTTATTTTCAATCCCAGGATATGGACCAGCCTTGCCGTCGCCATATTTTTCCAATTCATGACGCTGTTGAAAAAATCATGGTCCCGTTCACCATGCAGGCGTATCAGACCTCCGCTGCTATTTCCGTTCAAATCGAAGCCGTCAACAGCTATACGTCCGGAAACATTTCTCACCTGCCATGGGTTCTTTTCATCGGTGAACCGGACTCTTCCGTTCACCAGAATCAACTCACCTACATGATTCATCACTGAAAGCCACTCTGTCATGACATTGGAAGACGTGCTTTGCAGCCACCTTGTCAGGTCAGCACGGGGAAATGACAAATTCATGCCATCAAGGCGGACCCGGGTTACCCGGATAGATTTTGAAAGCATGGCGCTGGTCGATGCATGTAAATAAATGTGGGACACATGGATTGCCCATTGTCCCTGCCCGATCCGCATATCATCAATGGTTAGAGCGCCTCGCAACAGGCGGTATCTTACCTGTGCCACTTGACCCGCTATCGGAGCCAACCATGCATTCACCGTACGCTGCATCACCTT
>BTQQ01000147.1:0-4227 GCA_036985955.1 Zetaproteobacteria bacterium
ATGATGAGGATCGCCGCGAATTTGTAACATTACTGGGTGACGTTACGGAACAGATGGGATGGCATTGTTACGCATGGTGTTTGATGGACAATCATTATCATCTGGTGCTGGAAACTCCCGATGCCAATCTTTCCCGTGGCATGCGGCAACTAAACGGTATGTTCACGCAATCAAGTAACCGTCGGCACGGACGCTCAGGTCATCTGTTCCAGGGTCGTTACAAGGCCATTCTCGTGGATCGGGAACCATACCTGCTGGAACTATGCCGTTATGTGGTACTGAACCCAGTGCGTGCAGGCGTGGTGGATGATCCCGCATTGTGGCTATGGAGCAGTTACCGTGTGGCGGTTGGGCTGGAGCAGGCCCCGGCATGGTTAGCGAACGAGGCAACGCTCTCCCATTTCGGAAACAATCTTTCTGCAGCACAAAAGCAATACGCGCAGTTTGTTGCAGAAGGCATTGGAAGCCGGTCAATATGGCGGCATCTGAATCGCCAGATTTATCTGGGGGATGATGTGTTTGTCCAACATGCACAAGCGAATTTGAGTGAGTTCGCGCCGGATGAAAACATACCGGGCATTCAAATCCGACCTCCCGCGCCATCGCTGTCAACGATTGAACAGACTTATCCAAATCGCAATGAGGCCATTGCCGCTGCTTATGCTACAGGCGAATATAGTTATGCAGATATTGGAAAACACTTCCATCTTCACTTTACCACCGTGGGTGAGATTGTGCGGGAACAACGGAAAATCCATCAATCCTAGACCTGGCCCCCAACAACTCGTTCAGGTTAAACTTCATCGAATGGATGATGCCGCACAAAATCAGGATACCGGTTTTCCATATTCAGCAGCATCAGATGCACGCGTGCTGATTCTCGGTTCGATGCCGAGCCGGAAATCTCTGGCCGAGCAACAGTATTACGCTCACCCGCGCAACGCTTTCTGGCCCATTATGGGGGAACTGTTCGGCTTTGATACCACCCTACCCTATGGCCGGCGGCTGCATTGCCTGCGTGAGTCTGGCATCGCCTTGTGGGATGTGGCGCATCAATGTGTACGTCCCGGTAGTCTGGATGCAAATATGCGCAATGTTCAGGCCAATGATTTCAGTAAATTTTTCGCTGCGTATCCGCGTATTCATGCCATCTTCTTTAACGGGCGTATGGCTGAATCCCTGTTCCGGAAACTGGTTCTGCCTCAACTGGACGATCCATACCATAATCTGCCCTTGCACTGCCTTCCCTCAACCAGTCCGGCGCATGCCGCACGTTCATTCGCTCAGAAGCTGACTGCGTGGAAAACTATAAAACAGGCTCTTGAAACCGGCCCCGTCTGACCCTATTGATACATCAATCAGAATTAAACGTATCAGGAGAACTCATGACTGCCACCGCAACCCAAGAAACACGCGCATTCCAGACCGAGGTTAAACAACTTCTGGACCTGATGATCCATTCGCTATATTCCAATAAAGAAATCTTCCTGCGCGAACTGATTTCCAACGCCTCCGATGCTGCCGACAGGCTACGTTTTGAAGCTGCGACGGATGATGCCTTGTACGAAGGTGATTCCGATCTGCATGTCTATATCGAAGTGGACAAGGATGCGCGCACCATCACCGTGCGTGATAACGGTATTGGCATGAGCCGCGATGAAGTGATTGAAAACATCGGTACCATCGCCCGCTCGGGCACAAAGGAATTCTTCGATCAGCTTTCCGGCGATCAGGAAAAAGACGCCCACCTGATCGGTCAGTTTGGCGTTGGTTTCTATTCCTCATTTCTGGTTGCGGACAAAGTCACGCTGACCACCCGCCACGCCGGTCTGGAAAAAGAACATGGTGTGCGCTGGGAATCGACGGGCAATGGCGAATATGTGTTGGAAACCGTGGAAAAAGACACACGCGGTACGGAAATCACCCTGCATCTGCGCGAGGATGCCGATGAATTTCTGGAGGCCTTCCGGCTGAAATCCATCATCCACAAATATGCCGATCATATCCCCTTCCCCATTCGCATGCCGGGTGAACCCATACCTGCGGCTGAGGGTGAAGAGGAGAAACCCGTCGAAATTGAAACCGTCAACCAGGCCTCGGCGCTATGGACACGGCCGAAATCCGAATTGTCCGACGAGGATTACAATAACTTCTACAAACATATCGGCCACGATTTTGAAGACCCGCTGGCGCACCTGCACCAGAAACTGGAAGGTAAATACGAATACACGCTGCTGCTCTATCTGCCAAAACACGCCCCCTTCGACCTGTGGCAGGCCGAGGCCAGTCATGGCGTGAAACTCTATGTCCGGCGCGTATTCATTATGGAAGCCAGTGAAGAACTGCTGCCGCGTTACCTGCGCTTTGTGCGCGGTGTGATGGATTCCAATGACCTGCCGCTGAATGTGTCACGTGAAATCCTGCAGAAGAGCCCGGCCATGGATGCGATGAAGAAAGGCGCTACCAAACGCGTGCTGGGCCTGCTTGAAGACATGGCCAAGGCGGAAAAGGATGAGGATTACGCCACTTTCTGGGGTGAATTCGGGAACTGTTTGAAGGAAGGCATTATTGAGGATTTCACTAACCGTGAGCGCATCGCCAAATTGCTGCGGTTCTCATCCACCACTTCGGATGAGCAGACTGTAACACTGACAGATTATGTGAATCGCATGGTCAAGGGCCAGGACACGATTTATTATATCACTGCTGAATCGCTGGCGGCCGCAAAGCACAGCCCGCATCTGGAGGTTTTTCGCAAGAAGGGCATTGAGGTGTTGTTGCTGCATGATCGCATTGATGAATGGCTGGCTTCTCACCTGAACGAATTCGACGGCAAGAAACTGCAATCCATCGCCAAGGGTGAACTGGATTTATCCGGCATTGGAGCCGACTCGGAACAATCAGTCGAAGAAGAGAAAAAAGAACATGAAAAAGCGGTCAAATCGGCTGAACCTGCGGTGAAGAAGCTCAAAGAACTGCTGGGTGAAAAGGTCAAGGATGTCCGCACTACGGATCGCCTGACCGAATCCCCTGCGTGTCTGGTGTCCGATCAGTTCGACATCAGCGGCAATTTCGAACGGATTCTCAAGCAGGCAGGTCAGGATGTTCCGGATGTAAAACCCATTCTGGAGATCAATCCGGAGCATGATCTGGTCAAACGTCTGGCGAAAATGCGCTCGAAAGAGAAGCTGGCCGATTTCGCCAGCATCCTGTTCGATCAGGCCGTGCTGGCCGAAGGTGCGCTGCCGGACGATCCGGCAGGTTTTGTGCGCAAGGTGAATGCCCTGCTGGCAAAATAAAACAACAGGGAACGCCCCTCTCTCTGTCTGATACGAACCACCCGTGAAGCCCTGCATGTGGCTTTATTGTTGTTGTTGTTAGTATAATGGCCACCCCCTTGAGAATCAGGGCTGCGCTCTATAAAAGAGTATCATCCCATTTCCCGTATTTAATTACTGAAAAGGACTCCGATCCGCTAACCAGGAAGGTGCAAAGCATGACAAAAGATAAAGATACTCAGCTCGCATTCGCTGATCTGAATTTGGCTCCCCCGCTGCTCAAGGCACTGGAAGACGTCGGTTATGAAACACCCACACCTATTCAGGCGCAGACCATTCCGCTTCTTTTGCAAGGCAAGGATGTGGTGGGTCAGGCGCAGACCGGCACCGGCAAGACCGCTGCATTCGCGTTACCCTTGCTTTCCCGTATTGATTTAAGCCAGAAATCCCCGCAGTTACTGGTGCTGGCGCCAACACGTGAGCTGGCCATTCAGGTTGCCGAGGCATTCCAGACGTATGCCCATCATATGAAAGGGTTTCATGTGATGCCGATTTACGGTGGCCAGAGCTACGATATTCAGTTGCGCCAGCTCAAACGCGGCGTGCATGTCGTGGTCGGCACGCCGGGCCGGGTGATGGATCATATGCGTCGCGGCACATTAAAACTGAACAAGCTCCAGGCGCTGGTGCTCGACGAAGCCGATGAGATGTTACGTATGGGCTTTATTGATGATGTGCAGTGGATTCTCGAACAGACGCCGGAGCAGCGCCAGATCGCACTGTTCTCGGCCACCATGCCGCCGGCGATCCGTAAAATTGCCGAGCAACAGTTGAACAACCCGCAGCAGATTACAATCAAGGTGAAACAGACAACAGCCGAAACCATTCGCCAACGTTACTGGATGGTCAGTGGCAGGCATAAACTGGATGTGCTGACCCGCATCCTTGA
>BTQQ01000148.1:0-4062 GCA_036985955.1 Zetaproteobacteria bacterium
CCCACCGGAACAACAAAGCGGCCGGAAAGCATCCATGTCCAGAAATTACCGTAAAAGGATGCGCCATCCAGCACCTGCATAAACACATGCACGGATAGCAGGGCCGCGGCGATCACGCCGGCAACACAGATGATATGCGACAGCTTTTCCTTCAACGCCCAACCGAACAGGCCGACAATCAACGCCGCTGCCAATGGAAGCGCGGGAATCGCTAGCAGTTCGGTTGTACTCAGCATGGTGTGCTCCACATATCCTCCCTAACCTTGCAAGGTGTTGATGTCTTCAACATCGATGGAGCGTCGGTTGCGATAAAACGCGACCAGAATGGCCAGCCCCACCGCGACTTCGCTGGCAGCCACGGTCAGCACGAAGAAGATAAACACCTGCCCGCCAATATCCTGAAGAAAATGGGAAAATGCGGCGAAATTGATATTCACGGCCAGAAGGATCAACTCAATGCACATCAGAATAACAATCACATTCTTACGATTTAGAAACAGGCCAACCACGCCGATGGAAAACAGGCAGGCGGCCACGGCCAGATAAGAGGATAAAGGTACCATTACATCTTCACCTTGCGCAGACGATCTGCGGGGTCCACATTCACTTGCCTGGAAATATTCTGGTATTTGGCATCTTTACGGACACGCAACGTCAGCACCACAGATCCAATCAAAGCCACCAGCAAAATAATGGCAGCCACCTCAAATCCCAGCAGGTATCTGGTATATAAAACTTTGCCAATCTCTACGGTATTGTTGACATGCTGCGCCGCATGACCGGGATCAGGCATGCCTTCCGGTGAAAATACACCGCTGGAACCCGCCGCAACAATCTCAATAAACAGAATCAAGGCAATCATGCCGCCAATCGGCAGATAACGAAGGAAGCCTTCGCGAAGGCCCGCAAAATTTACTTCCAGCATCATCACCACGAACATGAATAGCACCATAACTGCGCCCACATAAATCAGAATCAGAAGAATGCCGATAAATTCCGCATCGAGCAGAAAGAACAGGCCCGCGGAATTGAAAAAACAGAAAATCAGAAACATCACGGAATGCACCGTATTGCGGGACATGACCACGCCAAGCGCGGCCATGACGGCCAGCCCGGCAAACATGTAAAAGAACCCGAGTTCCAGCATTTTTCCTCCGTTTCCTCTATTGTCAGACGCTAGCGATAGCGCTCATCGGCAGCGATATTCGCCGCAATCTCGCTTTCATAACGCTCACCCACTTTCAAAAGCATATCCTTGGTGTAATAAAGCTCCGCGCGTGTTTCCGATGCAAACTCAAACACCTGCGTTTCCACGATCGCATCAACCGGACATGCTTCCTGACAGAAACCGCAATAGATGCACTTGGTCATATCAATATCGTAACGCGTGGTGCGGCGTGTACCGTCATCCCGCTCTTCGGATTCAATCGTAATCGCCAGCGCCGGACACACCACTTCGCACAGCTTGCAGGCAATGCACCGCTCCTCGCCGCTGGCATAACGGCGCAGGGCATGCAAGCCACGGAAACGCGGGGAAAGCGGTGTACGCTCCTCCGGATATTCCACCGTAATCTTCTTCTTGAACAGGTACTTTCCCGTGAGCATCAGGCCACGGAACAATTCCATGAGCAGCCATGTTTTTACCGCACGCTTAATGATACTCATCATGTCGATCCCGGTCGCCAGAATCCGATAATATCGGACAGCACCGGCGTATAAATGGAAATACCAATCACTGCAATCCACGCCAGTGTTACGGGAAGGAACACCTTCCATCCCAGGCGCATCAACTGATCATAACGGTACCTCGGGAATGTCGCCCGGAACCAGATAAACATAAAAATAAGGAAGGCTGTCTTGCCCAGTAACCACACCGTGCCGGGAATCACATCCAGGAACGGGAAGGGCGCATGCCACCCTCCAAGGAACATGATGGACGTAATCAGACTAATCAGGATCATGGCGCCGTACTCCGCCAATGAAAAGGTGGCAAACCACATACCTGAATACTCGACGAAGAAACCTGCCACAATCTCGGATTCACCTTCCGTCAGATCAAACGGGGAGCGGTTGGTTTCCGCCACGCCGG
The DNA here is from genome assembly GCA_036985955.1 of Zetaproteobacteria bacterium. GTDB lineage: Bacteria > Pseudomonadota > Zetaproteobacteria > Mariprofundales > Mariprofundaceae > JAUZQZ01. The sequence continues at coordinate 2,090 of BTQQ01000148.1, forward strand.
AAATAAAATACACCAGAAACACGGGAAACAGGGGAATAAAATACCAGTGCCAGAAACCACCGGATTGGGCGCGCACAATCTCCGCCAGATTCAGGCTGCCCGCCAGCATCAGCACACATACAATGGCAAAGCCCATGGCAATCTCATACGACACCATCTGGCATGTGGCACGAATCGCCCCCAGAAATGCATACTTGGAATTGGATGCCCACCCCGCCATCAGAATTCCGTAAATACCCAGACTCGAAATTGCCATCACGTACAGCACGCCAATGTTCAGATTGGAAATCGCCATAACATGTGCCACTTTCCACAACCCGCCCAGCGTCGTCTCGCCAAAAGGCACTACGGCAAAAGCGACCAGCACGGGCAGCAGGGACATCACGGGGGCTGCCACAAATAAAAACTTGTTGGCCGTCGTCGGAATAATCGTTTCCTTCAGAAACAGCTTCAAACCATCCGCAATCGGCTGCAGCAATCCGGCCCAGCCAACCCGATTGCAACCCTTGCGTATCTGCATCCAGCCGATAACACGCCGCTCGGCATAGGTGATATAAGCCACGGAAAGCGCCACCGGTATCGCAATAGCCAGCACCTCCAGCGCCCAAATGCCTGCGGTTATGGCCGTATCCAGCCAGCTCATGTATTCCCTCCATGCAATTCGACGGAACGTTCATTGGACAAATCACCAGCTACACCGCGTTTGGCAACAAACAGCACGCCGGGAGACACATCGTCACGCGTACCGATCTCGAACTGCCGCTCACCCTGATCGGAGGATACGGTTAGCACACCCGGCTCCAGCCCAAGCTTCTTCAGGGTATCAGGATGCACCAACACGTCGTCCAGGGCGTGCAGTTCGCCGGCATGCGACAATAACGCGCTGGCTCGCACCCACATGCCTTCACGATACATGGAATAGCGACTGACCACATCCAGCTGACCAGCGGAAACATCCGGGTTGACAGGCAGGTACACTGCCTTGGCATTGCGCCGGGTTGCCATCATGAAACTGTCAACCTCATGCGCCTGCCATGCCTGACCAAGATCGGGAAGAAACCGCTTAACATGCTCACGCAGTTCTTCCAGGTTTACTGCGGGCACATCCTCGCCCATGGCCTGAATCAGGCGCATCATCACTTTCCATAAGGGCCGTTCCTGACCCAAACGGCTGATGGGATTGTCGGCCACGCGTACGCGGCCTTCCATATTGATAAAGGTTCCTTCGATCTCGGAATAGGCAGCAGCCGGCAACATCACATCCGCCCGTTCACTGATCTTCCCCGCTATCGCACCCACCTGCACCAACGGCACCTTATCAAGCGCCGCCTGTGCCTGTGCCGGGAACAACCCATCACCTACCGGATCGCTGCCAATCAACAGAAGCACATCCAGTTCCTTGTTTGCGGCGGCATCAAAGATTTCGCCCGCAGAAACCCGGATATCGCCGAACACTGCCGACAACGCCTGCGCGTTCATGCCCTCCGGCACCAGATTGCGGCCATCGGATTCTTTTTCAGCATGTCCGCAGCCGCGCATCAACAGATCCAGACCATGAATCAACGCTGCGGCATCCGGATGGCAGCGTATTTCCTCACCTGCAACCAGCGAACAGGAATCAGCCATCAATGCATCGCCAAGAAGTTTTCCGGCTTCATGGCGATCATCAATTGCCGCCATCCATGCATCCATGCCCGCCGCACCCTTGCCCAGATCCGTAACCTGCTGCATGGCGCGGGCAATGACAGCCGGCCAGTCGCGTGGCCGGATCAATGCATCGTGCGTCGGCTCGGCATTGGTGCGGTAATTCATCGATCCAATACGCGTGACCGGTTTCCCATCCCTGAGGCGTTTACGCAACCGTTGCATCACCAAAGGCAGACGCTGACGTAAATCTGAACCAAGAATGACCACCTCATCCGCATCTTCAATCTGCTGCGTGGTCTGTGAAAAACCTTCCTCGAAGGCAAACG
>BTQQ01000149.1:0-4013 GCA_036985955.1 Zetaproteobacteria bacterium
AATAAAACTGCGATAGGAGCAGTAGCGACAATACGGTGGCTGGCGAACCACGTTTCAAGCCTGTTATACCAGTCAGAAATCACAAAACCTCCGTTGACGACGACCGCATCCTACACAGAGGGCATTGCTTGTCTCTGCTGAGGCCAGTGCCCAGGATCCGATATTGACATACGGTGCATGCCGCAACCCTTTGGTTCGTATGGCGTTTCGAGAAATCATGTCGTCACCTTGTTGGTGATAAATGATTTCTCGAAACGCCATACGAACCACAAAAAGGCAGGATGCCGTTTGGACGGGTTTTAGGCCGCCCGCAGGGTGAGGGGCATGGATGCCCCGAATCAAATGCTTACCCCCTGCATCCACAGTCAATGCCGGATCCTGGGCCAGTGTCAGTCAATGGCATCCTCTTTTTGTTCCCGTTGGTGCAGGGTACGCTTGGCATAGCGATAGAACGTGCCTTCAAAATTACCCAACGCAATTACAAATCCCGGCCAGCCATCGAGGAAGCCCCGCTTGAGTACATAGATACGCAGGAATGCACCGACGCCGTGCAGCAGGGCCGATGCCATGGATGCCTGCTTTCCCTGTTGCGCCATTTTCTGCATGCCCAGCGTGGAATAGCGATCCATCTTGGCGATCACCTGTGACAGATCGCGGAAGGAATAATGCAGCACGTCGTTTTTCAGGTGGCCGACCTTGCCGTGAATATCAAAGCCTTCATGCACCATATCTTCGTGGTAAGTGAGCGCACCTTTTCTGAATAGTTTCGGCTGGCAGTAATCCGGATACCAGCCGCAATATTTGATCCAGCGGCCCATAAAGAAATTACGGCGTGGTATAAAATAGGCATCCAGCGCATCGTTATCCCTGACCTTATCGAGAATCTCCCGCTGCAGCTCAGGCGTAACTCGCTCATCCGCATCAATGCTGAGAATCCAGTTGTATTTACAGAGTGAAACTGATGCATTACGCAGATTGCCAAAACCCTCAAAGTTCAGGTGTTCAATGCGGCAGTCATACTGGCGTGCGATATCAATGGTACGGTCGGTGCATCCGGTATCGACCACCACAATCTCATCAGCCCATTGTACACTTTGCAGTGCGTCTGCGATCTTGTCCTCTTCATTAAGTACTGGAACAAATACGGAAATAGCATTCATTGAGACGACAACTCTGCAAGGCCGGTGCGTGCCCGGATTCTTTTGCTGGTCAGGCATTCACGCAGCATATCATCGTTTTCCTGCAAGCGATGGCGAGATTCTTCCTTGTGCCACAAATGCAGCACCGGAACGCCGCGCAGATCGACTCGCCGGTTGCCGGCGTGCAACAGCCGGGCTGCCAGATCTGAATCTTCCCTGCCCCAACCCTCGAAGGATTCGTCAAAGCCGTTAATGGCCTGCAGGCTGGTCCGCCAGCAGGCCAGATGACAACCGCGGATGCCATCCAGTCTTTCATGTGGCGCAGAAGCATGGGGTGGCAGCAACAATGGAAGCAGGCGATTGATCTCGCCGCGGCTTCTCCACCTCAAATATTGGAACAGACCGATATGCGTATTGATAGCCTCCTGTGTTTTCAATCGGTGACTGAACTCTCGTGACAGGAGAATACGGCTGCCACTGACAAAACAATCCTGTCTGGCGATTCGCCGGTGAACTGCAATAAGGCCGGGCATGGGAATGCAGTCGCCATCAGTAAAGAGAACATACTCGTCCTGTAGTTGGGCGATGACCTTGTTGTGGATGCGCGATTTTCGGAAGCCTTTATCTGCATGCCAGACATGCTTAACCGGTATCGGTGACGTAATCCTGAATGCATCAATCACGTCCTTTGTTTCGGATGCCGAACCATCGTCTGCAATATATATCCTGAAACGCTGGTCTGTCTGCTGTTTGTAGCCATTCAGGGCAAGCCGCAGCATTTCCGGAGTATTATAGGTTGAAACGATAACAGCGATACTGTCAGACATCACAGCTTTTCCGAAAAATTGCCAACATATCATGCCCTTTATGAAGTAATCGGGCTGGAACCTCGCACAGCTCTCTCGCAATTCTGGATATATTGTATGCCCATGGCGATGTATCTTCACGATTGGCCATGCTCACGCGTTTAGTGATGATTTCGACCATTTCAAAACCGCTTCTTTGTGCCAGCAGGGAAATACTTTGAGGATTGAAAAAACTGACATGGCCACCGTGCTTGTTAATATCAAAATACTCCCAACGGGCGCCCATGAAATGAGCCGTCCATGAATCGACATTTCCGGTGCCGATTAGCCATATCCCTCCCGGTTTGAGGATACGGTTGATTTCATGAGCCAACACCAGAGGTTCGCGCAAATGTTCAATGACTTCAAACAATGTGACGATATCAAATGCATGATTCGGGTACTTTGCATCATGCAAAAAACCCGTGAATACCTCAAAACCAAGATTCCTTGCTGTGACAGCCGCTCTGGGTGCCGGTTCAACGCCGTGAACCTTTAGGCCGAGGGAGTCCCCCACCTTCAGTACGGATCCACTTGAACAACCGACATCCAGCATGGAAACGGTATCATGTGATGATGACAGATGATGAATGCCCTGCATGAGAATGCGGCCGATGCGTTTCTTCTGCCGTTCAAGAGCTTTTCCGGAGGTCATCGTACCTTCAGGTGCATTAAACTCCTGCATGCTTTGTGCATAGCGTTCAGGCGTACAAGCGCTGATGAGTTGTCCGCATTGTGAACAACGGCGTAGATTCCCTTCAGGCAGTTCAATCAAGGTGAGGGTGATATCTGCTCTGCAGCCCAAGGGGCATGACTGAAGAAACCGGTCGGTCATTCGACTTTCCCTGATTCATATTGACGCAGTCGTGCCACAATATGGCCAAACCTGATTTTTGCGACCATTTTCAGAGGGATATGCCGCGCATCATTGGTCAGCCATACCTTAACCTTGCCCTTGCTGGAGAAGATACCCTTGGTTTTCAGTTTTGGCTCGATGACCAGGCATTCAACTGATTTTCCCCATGGCGCCATCAGGCGCTGTGTCTTTAATACAGCGACTTCCAGCATATACTGTTTGCGTGAATCAAAGAGTGGAACACGAACCATTGTGCCGGGCGACAGGGGCATTTTCCGCACGGCAAAAAAAGCATCAATGGCATTTAAATGGCCTGCGGGAACGTTGTAGGAATCCGTCTTACCATTTTGTGTGTGCGTAACGGTGCTTTTTTCCCACAGAAAACGGACTTGTTTCTTTGAGTGATAGCGGCCTTCATTTTGAACAACATCAAACAATGTGCTTTGCATATTCTGGTTTCGGCATACACCTTTGGAGGTGATGGTATCCCGTACTTTGTGGAACAGGTCGAAAATACGATAGCTCTTTGAACTGGTGATGATGTGGTAACCGCCGGCATCCATCCCGACCCGCATATCAGCGGTGCCAGCATCAATAAATTCCCAGCCGACGGAAAATAGCATCCGTTCACCTGCAAACGGCATGCAGTGCCCGGCCATGTCCTGCGCCCGGCCGGGAACAGGAGACAACCAGAGCAGGGCCAGCAGGACAAAGAGCCAGCAAGAGCGTGGCAGCATTTGTGAATATTGCAGGCTAGTGCGAGGAGGACACATCATCGATGGCTGCCAGTATATCGTCTGCGTTTATCATATCCATGCAGATAAACTGTTTGCAGGTGCGTTTGAAGCAGGGACCACAGGCGGGATTGGACTCTATATGTTGATCTGTATTACCCAATGGCCCTGAACGCCATGAGGCGGAAGGGCCCCAGAAGCTCACCGTCGGCACGCCCAATGCTGCAGCCAGATGGATCACCCCTGTATCGGCGCCGACCACCGCCTTTGCCTTGGATAAAACACCGCAAAGTGATGATATTTCCAGTCGCTTCTCAGGAAGAAACGATGATTTTACTTTATTTTCAACCCATTGGGCGATTTGTTTTTCATGTTCATTTCCCCAGCCCAGGATGGGCGTTATTCCTGACATGACCAAACCGTTCGCGATGACTTCCCA
>BTQQ01000150.1:0-3937 GCA_036985955.1 Zetaproteobacteria bacterium
CGCACCGCTTCAGCGACTTTTTTTGATTCCCTGTGTGGCGCACTGCCAAAATTGGAGAATGAAAGCATGGCCACACGTGGTTCAAAACCCAATGCCGCAGCGGTTTCAGCGGATAATACGGCCAGTTCCGCCAGTTGTTCGGCATCCATGTCAACATTGACTGATGTGTCGCCGAGAAAATAGGCGCCTTTTTCCATCACGATCATATATAAACCATAAACGCGGTGATGATGGCCCCCGGCATCATGACCCAGCACCTGTAGAACAGGGCGAAGTACGTTGGGATAATGGGCGGTGCGGCCCGAAAGCATGCCATCCGCAAATCCCTGTTTGACCATCATGGCGGCCAGTACATTGGTATCGTGACGAAGTGTGAGAAGTGCATCCTGACGCAATACGCCGTTGCGATTCCGGTCGAAATAGTAGGCATCCACCAGACTCGAAAAACGAGCATCTTCATTGGCGGGATCGAGTATCTCAATGCCATCGGGATCAATATCCATTTCCCGGATAGAAGCCTCAATACGGCCCTTGCATCCGATGAGAATCGGATGGGCGATCCCCTGCTCATGCATGAGTGCCGCGGCGCGGATTACGGTGGCATCCTCTCCCTCGGGTAAGGTCATACGTAATGGGTTTGCCTTGGCTTTATCCAGAATCCAGCGCATGAACAGGCGGGAACAGTCAATGCGTGCCGCCAGTTCCTGCTGATAGACCTTGATGTTGGTGATCGGGCACTTTGCCACACCGCTGTCGGTAGCGGCTTTGGCCACGGCGGCGGGGACCACCTCAATCAGGCGCGGATCGAATGGTTTGGGCAGGATATATTCCGGGCCAAACCGCAAGCGTTTGCCACCGTACGCTTTGAGCACGGTATCCGGTACTTCCTGCCGCGCCAGGTCCGCCAGAGCATGGACCGCTGCCACCTTCATTTCCTCGTTGAAAGTAGTAGCGCGGGCATCCAGCGCCCCCCGGAACAGGAAGGGAAAGCCCAGCACATTGTTGACCTGATTGGGATGATCCGAACGGCCCGTGGCCATGATTAAATCCTTGCGTGTGGATATAGCCAGATCATAGGCGATTTCCGGATCGGGATTGGCCATGGCAAAAACAATCGGGCGCTCGGCCATGGATTTGAGCATTTCCGGCTTAACCACATTGCCGGTAGACAGGCCGACGAATACATCCGCACCTTTCATTGCTTCTTCCAGCGTGCGTTCGGGGCGTTCGGTGGCAAAATAGGCTTTATGTGGCGGCAGTTCTTCATCACGGTCTTTGGCGATGACACCCTTTCGATCCATAAACAGGATGTTTTCCCGCTTTGCTCCTAATTCCTCAAGCAGTTTCATGCAGGCAAAGCCTGCCGCGCCCGCACCCAGGCAAACGATGGTCACGTCCTCAATCTTCTTGTCCTGTAATTTCAGGGCATTGATGAAACCGGCGGCCAGAATTACGGCTGTACCGTGCTGGTCGTCATGCAGCACGGGAATATTCATTCGCTTTTTCAGTTCCGCTTCAACGATGAAACATTCCGGGGCTTTGATGTCTTCCAGATTGATGCCGCCAAAGGTGGGTTCCAGCCGGGCAATGGTTTCGACAAGGGCCATGGGATCGGATTCGTTTACTTCGATGTCAAACACATCAATATCGGCAAAACGCTTGAACAGCACGCCCTTGCCTTCCATCACGGGTTTACCTGCCAGAGCGCCAATATTGCCCAGTCCCAGAACAGCGGTGCCATTGCTGATGACCCCCACCAGATTTCCCCGGGATGTGTATTTATAAGCCAGTTCGGGCTCTTTCTCGATTTCAAGGCATGGGACAGCCACGCCCGGCGTGTAGGCCAGCGCAAGATCGCGCTGGGTCACGCATGGTTTGGTGGCCCGAATGCTGATTTTTCCGGCAGTCGGTTGACTGTGGTAGTTCAGGGCGTCTTCGCGCATGGAATCTTTCGGCATGATCCTCTCCAACTTTACAATCGCATTATGGCGCGCATGCTACAACTTGAAAGTACATTTGAGCAGGGGGAACCATGAGGATTGGTATTGCAGGGGCTGGTGCGGTGGGGTGCCACTATGGGAGTCTGCTTCAGCGGGCCGGATATGATGTCCGTTTTCTGGCTCGCGGAGTGCACCTTAAAGCGATACGGGACGCCGGTCTCACGCATGTTTCGGATGGCAAGCACTACACACAGAACGTGCAGGCGGATGACAATCCTTCTATTCTGGAGGAGAGCGCTGTTGTTATTCTGACCTGCAAAATAACGGATATCAAAATGATGCTGAAATCTGTGGCGGCACATCTTGGCGAGAATTCATTGCTGGTGACGTTACAAAATGGTGTTGAGGCTCCGGATATGGCGGCAGCCTTATGTCCCGAACATGCAATTGCGGCAGGCACGGCATTTATTGGCGCGCGCATTGATGAGCCGGGCACCGTGATTCATTCCGCCGCTGGAGGCGTGCGTCTGGGGCTATGGCGGCATGGAAAGGGTGAGGAAAGATTTCATCCGTTGATCCAGGCTTTCATGGAAGCCGGTGTGCCGGTACGTGAAGAGCCGGATGTACACCTTATGCTGTGGCGCAAGTTGCTGTGGAATTGCGGTTTCAACGCCATTACCGCGATTACGTACCGTTTTGCCAGAGATATAGCAGCAGATGGGGAAACACTGGCGATTGTCCGTGAGGCGATGGAGGAGACCGTCGCCATTGCCCGTGCGGAGGGCATCGTGATAGGTGAAAAAGATGTCAACAAACACATCAAGACCACGTTGGAAATGGGACCGGTCAAAACCAGTATGTGGCAGGACATTGAGCGGAGAAAGCAAACCGAAGTAGATTATATCAACGGGTTTGTGACCAGAAAAGCCAAAGAAACGGGTATGGAGGCTCCCGTTAACCGGATACTGACCACGCTGGTACATGCTATCCAGTGCGGGAATAAAGAAAAAGCCATATAAGCCGATATATAAATATACAGCAGGAAGGTTTGCCATGCTTGAATTAAGTGTTAACAGGCCCTAGATATTTGCTTTGTTCATGTGTACCAGACCGGATTCCTTTTAGAACGCCAATATGTTTCTGAACTGGATTGGAATCAGATTGGCGTTTAGGATGTGTTTAATGGGTCGAGCAGGAGAAATCAGAGGGTTAAAGTGCAGTAAAGAGCGCAATGGACACTGTTTATCCTCGCTCCCATTATGAGCACATTCTGTGTTATAGTGGCGCAAAGCGGCATGCCATGATTTAATCAGCATTTCCCTAATGGAGCATCAGGAATACGATGAGTAAGGAAGAAATATTGAAAGCATTAAATGTTCTGATAGTCGATGATGAAGCCGTTATCCAGAATGTTTTAGTTTTATTTTTTGAGCGCTATGCGCAAGACAATCATTTTTCTGTTAATGTTAGCTGTATTTCAGACCCGGTTAAAGCGCTTTTCGAATTGTCGACACGTGAAGAGCAGTTTGACGTTGTTACCCTGGATGTCCAGATGCCGAAACTGGTAGGCAATGATATCTTCGAATCGTTAATGCATGTTTCTCCCGATTTGGTGAATCGAATTGTATTTGTGACGGGATATGGTGAGGATTTGTTGAAGCAATTCCCAAAAATGGATTTAAAGATACTTCTCAAATCATTTAGTTATCCAACATTTTGCAAGATGATAGATGCGGTGCTCAAGGAGCGTGTTGAGATGCCCGGAAACCACGATACATAATCAATAGCTGTCTAATCCAATTCATTTTGCATAAGCCAGCATTACAGGTTATCAAGACGGCTAACCCTATATTGACCCACGGTTAGGCCTCTGATAGAAACCGCGCCCCGTGCAGGTCTGCACGGTCATGAGATTAGAATTCGGGCGATTAGCTCAGCGGGAGAGCACTGCCTTCACACGGCAGGGGTCGCTGGTTCGAACCCAGCATCGCCCACCA
>BTQQ01000151.1:0-3888 GCA_036985955.1 Zetaproteobacteria bacterium
GCGGCGAAGCTCACGCCAAGAATCAGCTTCCGCCGTTTCCAAATAATGTCCCAGTATTCCAGCAAATCAATCTCGTCTTCCTCATAAGGCTGGCCATACATGGCAGCCAACATGCGAGGATCAACGGGCGGCAACCCCGAGAGATTGCCGTTTTGAGTGTCGGGTTTTGGGTTTTGGGTTGTCATTGTTTTGCTCTTGTTGTTTTGACTATCTTTGTGATGATATTAACAATGGATTCTGTAGCGCCCAATAATTCATCTTTCTTTTGATAATGTTCAAGGTATCCCGACTGACTGAGAAGTCGCAGCCAATAGTTGGTCTCCCTCGCTTCCTTGGATGCAATGGACATCTTGGCCAGGAAATCCGGCCTGCTTTGCGCAGCCTGAGCTTCCTGTACATTCGCCCCGATGGATGTACCGGAACGAAGCACCTGTTTGGCAAGCACATACTCCTTTCGATCAGTTAGAAACTTATACAATGCGACAATCTCCAATGCAAATTCAAAGCTACGCTCATCAATCTTCATAACCACACCCCGAGATAAATGCAGTGTTGAGTTACAGGTTATGAGTTTTGGATTGAAAAACCCAGAACCCAAAACTCATAACCCAATACTGTTCTCTAAAGCACTCCCACCGCGCTGAATGCGGCAATAGTCAGACCGATATCCGCCCCAACACGGCCCCAGTCCAGCATGCTGTCCACAAGGTGGAATTGCCCCATTTCCTGAGGCACAACAATGGTGTCGCCGGGATACACCCGCTTACGCCGCCAGGCGCTTTGCTGCGCATCCACTTCGCCATTGGCACGGATTACGTAGATACGGCCGGTATCCGCGAATCGCCCCGCGCCTCCGGCCATATCGACGTAATCATCCGGAGAAAAACCATGGCGATAGAGTAGCGCGGCCTGATTGTACACCTGACCCAGCACCAGCACCTGATCCGGTCTGTGTGGAACATACAGTGTATCACCATCGCGCAGACGCAGATCAAAATCGCTGTCCTTGAAGTGCTTCATGTCCGCCAGACGTATCACCAGGCGGCCCGTGGCCTTGGCCGCGCGCATCTGTTTCAACATGGCCCGGGCCTGCTCCAGATCCTGCTGCTGACGCTTCAGGATGATGGGATCCTTAATATTAGAGATGCTCGCAACCTGACGATCGATATCGGCTTCCATCTGCATGCCCAATTTATGCAGGTTTTTCTGCTGCGCCTTGAGGATGGAGGTGCGCGTAAATACTGCTGCAGGCAGATAGGCCCTGGGCGTAAAGCCGCCGACGCGCGCCAATAACGAGGAAAGCCGCTCGCCATCCTCCACCGGGTAGTTGCCGGGAAACCGCACTTCGCCCGTAACCGTCACATGCTCAATGTTGCGCCAGTTGGACATCTGGCGAACCGTCAGTACATCATAGGGGTCGAGCGGAATATTGGCCGCCGCATCGCCGCGCAGGGCCGCCGCCAGATCCACCTGAATATGCCTGGCCACCCGCCGCTCACCATTTTTCACCGAATAACGGGTAATCTCCGCCTGTTGCATATAGGCGCGCTCGGTCACATTGCCGGCGGCGAACAGCAGATCGGCCAGGCGCATGCCTGTAGCCAGCGCATATTCACCCGGATGTTTCACCTCGCCGCCCACGCTCACTTTGTAGCGCCTTTTACTTTCCCAGATCGAATGAATCACCACCCGATCCATATCCCGAAGCAAAGGATTATCCGTTTGGCTTCCCTTCAGGGCGCGATCCATATTCACAGTCATGCGGGTCATGACCTTTGTATCAGTATTCGTACGGTACAATTCAGCTGTGCCAAACGAAGCATCGCGCAGCAACCCGCCGGCAGCCATCACCAGATCCACCAAATGCATATTCTTCTTCAAGGCATAGCCGCCGGGGCTTTGTACGCTGCCGCCAATGGTCACCTTGGGCTGTTCGCGAAAATGGGCGCGGTTGAACACAAACACCTTGTCACGTGGCGCAAGCGTCATGGATTGTTCACCCGCCAGCACAGAACCCAGTGGCACATGCAGGATCACCGGCTCACGTTCATGCACGCTCTCGCGCTCAATCACCGCATATTTGAAATAGGTCTCCGGCAGCAGTGTGTTCACGTTCGGAATCAGGTCGCGCAGATGCATGCCCTGATGCCAGGCATACTTACCCGGCCGTTTCACGTTGCCAAACAGAAACACCGGATTTCCCTCGAAATCCAGCACCGAATACACCTTGACCAAATCACCATCATGCAGGCGTGTCTTTCTTCCATTCCTGGTCAACGGGACATCCAGCACCTTGCGCTCCACCCCCCTGGCAATACGTTCGATTTGCACTTTCTTTCGGTAGGCCGTAGGCCGCAGGCCACCCGCCAGACGCAATATATCAGCAAGGGCCCGTTCATGTTTTAGCTCGAAAATAGCCGGGCGCAGTACCTGGCCGGCCACACCCACGGTCGATCCAATGGGCGGCACGAAAACCACGTCCTGCGGCAGCAACCGCACATCGTTGCTGGTATCGCCATGCATGAGAAAATCGTAGAGATCAAGCCGTGCTACCACCTTGCCTGACCGTTTGAGCTGAATGTTGCGCAGCGACCCGGTCTTCTTGACACCACCCGAAACAAACAGCGCATTGGACAATGTGGCCAGACCGCTGACCACGTAGGAACCCGGCTGCGCCACCTCGCCCAGCGCAAAGATACGGATGGAACGCAGCTTGCCCATCGTGATGCTGGCGGACACACCGATCATTTTCTGTTTGATCTGCTGGGCGATATACGCCTTGGCCTCGGCAAAGCGCATGCTGGTCACGGTAAGCGGCCCGATGTTCGGAAAGGCAATCGCACCCTCACGATCCACGGTCATGGAAAATTCGGAGTTCTCCTTGCCGAACAACTGCACCTTGATCTCATCACCGGGTCCCAGCACATATTCCGGCGGCACCGGCACCTCGGTGGCCGGCGCAAAGGTGGTGGGCACACCGGCAAACAAATCGTAGCCAAACTGTTTGATACGGGTATCCACTGCCATCGGCTTCGATTCACTGACGAAATTGGCGAAGGCGCGCTGAGACAAAATATAAATTGAAACATCGATATTTATTTTGTTTGCCAGGGTAGCATCATGCTTCTTTAGCATTCCCAGAATGGCTGATTGAATCTCGGATGCATCCATGCCGCGGACGGATAGTTTCCCTGTCCCGGGAACAGCAATCATGCCATCCCGATCAACGATCATGGATAATGTCTGGTTCATTTCCTGAGGCTGGTTCATTTCCTGAGGTATAAATTTCGATATAGCATCAGGGATTTGACCAAAAAATCGTACAACTACTTTATCCCCGGTGTTAATCAAATAACTCTTTGGAGCCGCGATTGGAGGCATCTTTGCCGGTTCTAAAAAAGTAGTCTTGAAATGATTTCTGCCTGTAGCTTCCAGAGCATTTTCATCAATCTCTATAGCGTTGGGAGCCTGCATCTCCCGCTCCGGTACCCCGCTTCCGGGCGTGCGCGGTTTGATCACCACGGGTGATGTCGCCGGCACCTTCACCGATTGCTGTTTTGGTAACGTCACGCCAGCCTGTTTGGCCAATGCCGCCTGCTGCGCCGGGCTAAGTTGCTTTAATTGTTCCAGTTGCAATGGAGTCAAGGTGACGGCAGAAGCCATGCCTGCCCAGACAAACGCACAGGCGAATACAGTCATGAACGCCACACCCCAACGCAACATCTTGGTTTTTAACGTTTTTTGCATCATGAACATCAACCTTCCCCTAGGGCCTGTTAACACTAATTATGATCGTGGCGACGAGGCCATTTTTGTGGCTATGCAAGGCATTTCGAACGAAGTGTGCCCGAGGCACATGAGCGAGAAATAACGCAGCAGGGCACAAAA
>BTQQ01000152.1:0-3874 GCA_036985955.1 Zetaproteobacteria bacterium
CACGCAGGCGTCGCGTACGTCTTCCGGTAATACATTACCCATACAGGGTTGTCCCGGAACCGAACATTCACGCTTCAAACAGGGGCTGCAATCCGCCGGGTGATATAACAGACGGACACGGGAACCGGAGGGTGCGGTGCGGGCCGGATCGGTTGCGCCGAAGACGGCCACGACGGGCTTTTCCATACCTGCCGCCACATGCATCAGGCCCGAATCGTTACTGAGGAGGATACGGCTGGCCGCCAGTAGTTGCAGAGCCTGTCTGAGCGTTGTTTCACCAGCGGCATTCCATGCCGGACCCGTGCATCGGCTTGTTATTTGTACTCCGATGCTGCGTTCGGCGGGTGTGCCGATTAGCAGAATATGATATCCCTGTTCCGACAACCATTGTGCCACATAAGCCCATGATTCTGCCGGGTAACGTTTGGCGCCGCCGAATTGGGCGCCGGGTGCAATGGCGACAAGCGATTCCGTATCCAGCCCTTTCCGGAGGAGTATTTTTTCTCCCGCACGAATTTCTTCTTCAGGACAGGAAAGCCTTACTTCCCGTTCCCTGATGGTTACATTCATCTGTTCCGCGAGATCAAGATAGTAATCACGATGATGTTGTGTCTGAAGACTGATTTGCGGCGCAGGCGCGTCCGTGAGCAGCAACCGGCGCCACTGGCCACGAAAGCCGATGCGGCGCTTGCTGCCTGCGCTCCATGCCATCCATGCGGCACGGAAGCTGTTGGGGAACATCACGGCCATGTCCGCCCCTTTTGGTATGGGTGATTCATATTGTGCACCGGGCAAATCGAGGAACGGGAGCACATCCGACAGCCATGGGCGTCCCCATACGGAGACGCGTGCGGGCTCACTCGCAGCAATAAAGGCGCGCATTGCCGGCTGAGCCATGATGACATCGCCCAGCCAGTTGGGGGGGTGGAGGAGAAGGTGCGGGTTGCGCTGGTATGTCACGGAGCCTGTTGTTTCGGATGGCAGATAAATGCATATTCCTTGCCCAGCATTCTTCGATCCAGGTCCCGGACTTCGGGAATTTTCCGTTCTTCAATCAAGTCAAAATGCCGTATGAGTGTGTTTTTGATGCCCCTGTACGCATAGGAGTAGGGATTGGCCTCATTGCGGAAAGCAGGAAGGAAACGTTCCAGCATATAGCGTAAACGAACAAGTAAGGAAGGGAACACGGGCAACCCGAGTATCAATGTGCCTTCCGGCTTGAGCAAACGCGCCATTTCATGCAAGGTCAATTCTGGATTGATGACGTAGTCCAGTCCGTCAAGGCAAAGGATGAGGTCGAAGGAAGCGTCCGGCTCCGGGATGTCTTCGGCGGCAATGGCCAGGTGCTTCCCCTTGGGGAGTTTGCCGGGGTAGGCGCGGCGAAAATCGTCCAGCAGAGGATCAAGGTAAGTCTTCCCGCCATGTTCCAGAAAGCGCGTGGCGCAAACAGGGCCGCATCCGATGTCCAGAATGGACGCGGTATCAGGAAATTTTCCGGCATATGCCTCAAGCAGGGGAACATAGAAGCGGCGAACCCGTTTCAATTCCTTCTCCAGCATATCTTCACCATGCCAGCATTCAGCCAGTTTTTTCTGTGATGCAAGCCAGCGGGTTTTATCGATCGTTTTATGGTGTGCCATACACGACCTCGCTGATTTCCTTGTAGTTCTCTTCCAGCAGTTTCCAGCGCTGGTGGCTCCACAGCCACATCTCGGGCCGCTGGTTGATGACGGGTTCAAAGCTCTTGCCGATGCAATGCATGATTCGGTACATATCCGCATTCTTGTCACCCGTCATGGCGGGCATATCAATATGCCAGAATTGTAAGCGGAAGCGGAAGGATTTTCCGATGCGGTGTAAGGCCACAGCAAAAACGGGCGTGTTATGCTTGGATACAAATATCGCGGGCAATGTTGTGGTGGTCGCCAGGTGTCCCAGAAATGGTACAGGCATACCGCCCGATAGATGCTGATCCAGCAGAACACATATACTGTGACCTTGTTTCAAGGCCTTAAGCAACCAGCGTAAATCTTCCTGGCGTGGATGCATGGATACGGCGAAACGCTCGCGGCATTTTTTCACAAAGTGCTCAAGGGATGGTTGCTTGAGGGGCCGGTAAATACAGTGCAGGTCAGATACAAATGTGGAGTAAGCCATACCGCACATTTCCCAATTGCTATGGTGGTAAAAGGTAAGGAACGCACCCTTGCCCTGTGCCTTGGCAGCGAGGAGTTCATCTTCTCCTTCCACCTGTATGCGTGATTGCAAGAAGGTTTTGGAGCGCAGGAAGACATGCGGGGTTTCAAGAATGGTTCGGCCCATTTCGGCAAAAGATTCCCGTGCGATGCGATGACGCCAGCGGCGGTCACGCTCGGGGTAAATGCGTGCGAGATTACGCACGGCAATTTGCCGGCGGCCTTTGACCAGATAAAAACCAAGCCTTCCCAGTCCGGCGCCAATGGCTCCGGCCAGGCGCACGGGAATCAATCGAATCAACCAGAAGATGCCGCGCACCAGTGCGGCTTGCAGGGTACCCATTAATCGCTCAGGGATTTAGCCTCGTCAATCAGCATCACCGGAATATCGTCCCGAATGGGGTATTCGAGCTTGCATGCCTGACAGACAAGACCATCTTTGGCATCGTTGTATTCCACCTTACCCTTGCATTTCGGGCAGGCCAAGATTTCCATCAATTCCTTGTCCAACATGTTTTTTCTCCGGGCAAGGCTGGCATAATGCCAGCCGTTTTTAGCCGGGGCTATTCATTAAATACTGCTGCGCCCTTGCTTGTTCCTTTGCTCGCAACGAATCCTTGCTCAGTCGTCCGTAAGCAATGGCTACGATCTCCCTCGCAAGAATTCGTTGCAAACAAAGGCCCTGCGCAATCATCACGGCGATTCATGAATAGTCCCGGCTAGTTTTGATGCGAAAGAATGGTCTGAATAATGGTTTCCGGCAAGTATTCTTCGCCTTCACCTTCCAGAGGCAACACCCACAACGGTTGCTTATCCGGCCATATTGAAACCAGTTTGACAGCATCTTTTTCCGTGGTGACGACAGGTAAATCTTTGCCAGTGATTTGTTTGATGTCATTGTTACGGTAACAGTAGTGATCAGGAAATACCATTTGATCCACGACAGTAACGCCTTGTTGCTCCAGAGAATTCAGAAAACGTTGCGGGCGGGCAATGCCACATACGGCGACTGCTTTTTCAGGTGATGACGTATCAATCCCCCGAATTTGCTGAAGCCCGGACGATTGCGTTTTCCAACGCCATTCCTTTGCCTGTGTGACAGGCATGGCCGGTCCATCGCCAGTACGTACAACCAGATCGGCACGGGATAGTGCAGATGCCGGCTCGCGCAACGGCCCTGCGGGCAGCAGGCAGCCGTTGCCGACACCCTGGGATGGAATAAGAACGATATCGCAGGCCCGTTCCAACTGCTGGTATTGAAAGCCATCGTCAAGAATGATGATATTACCCAACGTGCCAGCCATGATGCTTGCTGCAACACGGTCACGGCCGGCAATGACGGGTGCAGCGCAGGAACGCGCCAAGAGCAACGCCTCATCACCCACCTCATGTGCGGTATCGTTTTTGCTGATCACCTGAGGCTGATTTAATTTGCCGCCATCGCCGCGGCATAAAATCACAGGTTTGTATCCGCGTTGTTGCAATTGTTTGCATAGCCAGATGACGAACGGGGTTTTTCCGCTGCCGCCTACGGTGATGTTACCGACAGAAATAAGGGGAATGGGTGGCGAAGTCACATGACGTTTACGTCTGGAAAGGTTCCACCTGTTGATGCACCCATAGATGCGGCTTATCCAGCGCAGCAAGAGAGGCGGCGATTTTTCCTGCCACCATAGATG
>BTQQ01000153.1:0-3871 GCA_036985955.1 Zetaproteobacteria bacterium
CTAATACAGTTTCATCAGGCCCTTGAGAACCATATCTGTGTGACTGACAATGCCAATAACATCTCCTTTTCCATCAACAACCGGCGCCCGCGACAGTCCCAGTCGGCCAAACAGCGAACTGGCATGCCGGATATTCATACCTGGATTGATGACAACGGCTGGTTTGGTCATGACTTCATAAATGCTGACACGGTCGGGAGATTTGTTTTTTGCCAGAACATGCCGGGCGATATCCGCCAATACAACGATGCCATATTCATCGTCTTCATTACGCTTGTTCACAATAACACATTTCGTTTCCACATGCTTCATCATGTCCAATACCTGGCGTACGGTGGAAAGACCATCCACCATATCAAATTCGTGTTTCATCACGTCGCGGACGCGAATGGTTTTGCGTTCACTCATTATATTTCCTCCTCTACTTCCTCGACGATGGCTTCGATTTGTGTTTTCAGGCCAATCGTGTCTTCCACATCCACCTGGAAGGCTACGCCGCGTCCCGGATTATCGTCAAAGCCGCCTGCTGATGCGATGCGCTCGAGAATCTGCCGGCTTAAATGTTCCTCAACGAGAAACAACAGCATATCCCGTTGTGTTTCGAGATTCAGCCCGAAAAATGTTTTTTGGGGCTTCAGGCCTTCGCCGCGGGCATCACCCAGTACGGTGGCTCCGGTTGCGCCGGCTTCACGTGCGGCCTTCATGATGTCGTCCGTTGTGCTGCCCTCAACCAGTGCGATAATGAGTTTAAAATGCATGTTTTATCTCCTTGTGGTCTCTCTGGTGTTTGATGTCCATCGCTCTGCAATCCATGTATAGGCTAGCACAGTCATAATCGGAAAGACGCTGGCGAATGCGACCAGGCCGAAGCCATCAATCATGGGGTTGCGGCCTGGGATGGTGCTGGCCAGGCCCAGGCCCAGTGCGGCAATCAGGGGAACAGTCACTGTGGATGTGGTGACGCCGCCGGAGTCATAAGCCAGTGGAATAATTTTTTTTGGTGAAAACAGAGTCTGCACCATCACGACAATATAGGCGGCAATGATATACAGCCATAAATCTGTGCCGGTAACGATGCGGTAGCAACCGATTGATACGCCAATGGCCACACCCGCAGCCACCGAAAGCCGCAAACCCCATGCCGATACTGCACCGCCGGAAATCTTCTGGGCTTTCATGGCTATAGCAATCAAGGCCGGTTCGGCGATGGTCGTGGCAAAACCGATAGCCAGCGCAAAGGCGTATACCCAACCGTAGTATTGCCACTGAACATGTTCGGGTATTTGCTCAAACGGACCAAACAGAAATTCCGGAGCAGTCAATTGTTTTGCCATAATTTCACCCAGCGGGAAGATGGCTTCTTCCAGACCCATAAGGAAGAGCGCCATGCCCAGCATGATGTAAGCAAGGCCGCGTAATATGCGCCATGGCCTGGCCATGGGACCGCGCAATATCACAAACTGGAAAAAACCCAGTATTAGAACGATGGGCAACAAATCGTGTAAGGTTTCCAGCAATGTCCGGGTAAAGGTCTGTATGAATTCAAACATGATGACTTCGTAAAAAGTTATCATCGCGCCCATGGACGGGCGCGCAAATCAAGGGCTTACACCGTAAACCATTGATTTGTAAGGAAAGTGAAAACCGCGCTTTTCGCTTTCCGTGGAGTAAAAAGGCCACGGATGGACTTTTTACGACTTTATCAAACATTAGTTTGCCATCCAGAGGCCGAAGACCATGACGAAAACAATGGGCAGCAACGAAGCAAAGGCGATAAGACCGAAACCATCAAGCAACGGATTACGGCCCTGAATGGAGGAAGCGAGCCCCACGCCCAGGGCGGTGACCAGCGGTACGGTGATGGTCGAGGTAGTCACGCCGCCCGAGTCATAGGCGATGCCGATAATCTCCTGTGGTGCAATGGTAGTCATGCCCACAACGAGGAGATAGCCACCTATGATAAACCACGGCAGCGGCCAGCCGAGAAGAATGCGTATGACGCCAATCACGATGGCGACGCCAACCGATAAAGCGACGGTAAGGCGCAAGCCCAGCGCATATTCCGCCATATCCTTTTCCGTGTTGGTGATGAACCCTCCCTGCGCGGCGATATTTGCCGCCTTGCCGGCAATAGCAATCAGTGCGGGTTCAGCGATGGTGGTGCCGAAGCCAAGAAGAAAAGCGAATGATATCAACCATGGGACACTCCCTTTTTTGGCAAAACTGTACGCCATGGCTTCACCCAGCGGGAACATGCCGATTTCCAGACCTCGGACAAACAGCGCCAGTCCCAGCAGGACAAACAGTAACCCTGCGGCAATTCCGCCCAGGTCCGGAATCGGTTGTTGCAATACGAATATTTGGAAAAATGAAATGACCAGAACAATCGGAGAAAGATCACGTAATGCTTCAACAAGGGGTCGGAATGCTTTCTTGAAACTCCCCACGGATTAAAATTTAACTGCTTTTGCTTAACCCGGCCTATTCATAAATACTGCCGCGCCCTTGCTTGTTCCTTTGTTCGCAACGAATCCCTCGTCGGTCGGTCGTAAGCATGGCTACGTCCTTCCTCCTCGGATTCCGTTGCGAACAAAGACCCGGCGCAAGCATCACGGCAATTTATGAATAGGCCGGGTTGAACAGGTGGCAATTACCTGCTTCAAACCGAGTGTTTGCTGGCTGCCATCGGCCATGTTTTTCAGTGTGATGTGATCCGCATGCATTTCATCCTCGCCCATTACGGCGACGAATCGAACATGCTCACGATCCGCCATCTTGAACTGACGTTTGGCGCTGCCGCCACCACAATGCACCACCGAACATCCGGCCTTACGCAGCGCAGCTGCAACATTCATGGCATAATCACTGACCGAATCGCCGATTGCGACTATACCTATATCGGGATACTCCTCCCTTGTATCAGGCAATAACATGGCGAGCCGTTCCAGTCCCAGTGCAAAACCAACTGCGGGGGTTGCCGGACCTCCCAGTTCCTCCACCAGCCCGTCATAGCGGCCTCCGGCGAGCACGGTTCCCTGCGCGCCGAGTTGGTCGGTGATGATTTCAAATGCCGTGCGATTGTAATAATCCAGACCGCGTACAATTCGTGGATTGACGTGGTAGGGGATGTCCAGCACATCCAGCGCTTGCTTGAGCCCGGAAAAATGTTTTTCACAATCATTACATAAATGACTGGCCATTTCCGGGGCATCTGAAAGCTGTGCCTGACAGCTTTCGATCTTGCAATCGAGCACCCGCATCGGGTTTTTTTCAATACGCGTGTTGCAGGTTTCACACAAGCGGTCCGCGCGCGATTTAAGGTATACGACCAGTTTGTTACGGTAATCCGGACGGCATACCGGGCAGCCAAGTGAATTGATTTCCAGACTCAATGACTGGAGCCCCAATTTGCTCAGGAAGGCATGTGCCATCGCCAGCAATTCGGCATCTTCCAACGGCCCATGTACATTAAGCCATTCCACACCAATTTGCTGAAATTGGCGCAGGCGGCCTTTTTGTGGGCGCTCGCGTCGAAACATGGGCCCGATATAGAACCAGCGCTGCGAACCCGAGCGGGTCAGCCCTGCTTGCAAGTACGCACGCACAGCACCCGCCGTACCCTCCGGGCGGAGACAGATGTCATCACCGCCCTGATCCTGGAAATGATACATTTCCTTGGAAACAATATCGGTCTCTTCACCGATGGAGCGGACAAAGAGTGCGGTGGATTCCAGTACGGGAAGGCGCACCTCGGAGAATGCGTAGTGTTTGAATACATCGCGTGCGACCTGCTCAATGTGCCGCCAGCGGCGCACGTCAGACGCTAAACCATCGTGGATGCCACGGATGCTGCGGAAACTTTTACTCATGA
>BTQQ01000154.1:0-3813 GCA_036985955.1 Zetaproteobacteria bacterium
TCCTCATCGGCGTTGATTTCCTCCTCGAACAGTGAATACATGACGATGGCGGCGGCTCCCGCATCCTCCAGCCGTTTGGCCATATCCAGACTGCGTGACAGAGGCGAGGCCGAGGGTACCAGCGGGTTTTTTAGATCCAGCCCCAGATAACGGGTCGAAAGGTCACTCATGTCTTACCCCCTTCATCATCTTCTTTGTGGGGTGACAGACCGGCCAGTTGCTCGTAGCGATGGTAACGGTCCATTACATCCGTCTGAGCCTGTTTGAGCAGGGTTTCCGCGGCCTCGGGATGTGTGCGCCACAGCATGGAGAAGCGGGCCTCCGTTTCAGCGAATTCCTTGAAAGGAATGGATGGCTTTTTGGAATCCAGTTGCAGAGGATTTTGGCCCTTCCCGGCACGTCTCGGATCGTAGCGCAGCAGGTTCACATGACCGCTGTTGACCGCCAGATCCTGCTGGCGCAGGCAGTGCGACAGATCCACGCCGTGGGCAATGCAGGGGCTGTAGGCGATGATCAACGATGGGCCCGGATAGGATTCCGCTTCCATGAAGGTGCGCAACGTCTGTACGTCTTTGGCCCCGAAAGCCACTTGTGCGACATAGACGTGTTTATAGGCCATGGCGATGATCGACAGGTCTTTTTTGGATGTGGACTTACCTCCGGCCGCAAATTTTGCCACGGCTCCGATCGGTGTGGCCTTGGACATCTGTCCGCCGGTATTGGAATACACTTCGGTATCCAGCACCAGAATATTGACATCCCGGCCGCTGGACATGACATGGTCCACGCCCGAAAAGCCGATATCGTAGGCCCAGCCGTCGCCGCCGATGATCCACACGCTTCTTTTCAGCAGGTAGTCGGCTACCGTTTCCAGATTACGGGCATCGGCAGAATCGATTTTCTGAAGGATGGCTTTTAAGTCTGCGACATTGTGGCGTTGTTCGTGGATGCCGGGTTCATCCGACTGGTCCGCCTCGATGATTTTCTGAACCAGTTGTCCGCCAATTTGCTGCTCAAGGCGCTTGAGCAGTTCACGCGCATAATCCGCCTGCTTGTCGATAGCCAGACGGAAACCCAGACCGAATTCGGCGTTGTCCTCGAACAGTGAGTTGGACCAGGCCGGCCCGCGCCCCTCCGGGGTGACCGTGTATGGCGTGGCCGGCAGGTTACCGCCATAGATGGAAGAACAGCCGGTCGCGTTGGCGATCACCATGCGGTCGCCGAACAACTGGGTGGCGAGCTTGATGTAGGGCGTTTCCCCGCAGCCGACGCAGGCGCTGGAAAACTCGAACAGTGGCTGGGCGATCATGGCGCCTTTCATGCCGTTAAAACGTATTTTTTCGCGATCATATTCCGGCAGTTGCAGGAAATAATCCCAATTCTCTCTTTCCTGCTCCCGCAGGGGTGGTTGCGGCGCCATGTTCAGGGCCTTGTGACTGACGTTGGTCTTGTCCCGGGCAGGACATATCTCCACACACAAGCCACAGCCGGTACAATCCTCCGGCGCGACCTGATAGCTGATGTGTATATCATCCTCGAACTCTCTGCCCTTGACCGGCACGTGCTTGAAGGTCTCCGGCGCACTTTCTGTAAGCTCACCCGGAAACACCTTGGAACGGATAGCCCCGTGCGGACAGACGAAGGGGCACTTGCCGCAATGGATACACAGATCCGCATCCCAAACCGGTATCTCCAGAGCCAGATTACGCTTCTCGAAGGCCGCAGTACCGAGCGGCCAGGAGCCATCGACGGGTATCCGGCTCACAGGTAGCGTATCGCCGCGACCGGCGATGATTGTACCGGTGATATTTTTCACAAAACTTGATGTGTTTTCGGGGACCGGCGGTTTCATTGCAAGCTTGCTTGTCGCCTGATCCGGTACCTCCATGCGATGCAGGTGTGCGAGTGCGGCATCAATGGCAGCGAAATTCCGCTCGACGATTTTCCTGCCTTTCTGACCGTAGGTTTTTTCCACCGCCTCCTTGATCCGGGTGATGGCCTCGTCCTTTTCCAGAACACCGGAAATGGCAAAAAAGCATGTTTGCATCACTGTATTGATGCGTCGGCCCATCCCTGCTTCATGCGCTACCTTGTAAGCGTCGATCACATAGAATTTAAGTTTCTTATCGATGATCTGTTGTTGCATCTTTTCGGACAGGCTGTCCCATACCTGATCGGGCGCATGCGACGAGTTGAGAAGGAACACGCCATTCTCCGCCGCATCTTCCAGCATGTCGTAGCGTTCCAGAAAAACCGGCTGGTGACAGGCGATAAAATGCGCTTCATCGTTGCCGATAAGATAGGTGGAGCGGATAGGTTCCGGCCCGAAGCGCAAATGGGAAATGGTAACCGCGCCCGCCTTTTTCGAGTCATAGACGAAATATCCCTGAGCGAAGAGGCTGGTACCCTCGCCGATGATCTTGATGGAGTTCTTGTTGGCGGACACCGTACCGTCCGATCCCAGGCCATAGAACATGCACCTGGTCACACCCTGACTGGCATCCGGGCGGAAGGTGGCGTCCCATTCCAGACTGGTATGACTGATGTCGTCGTGGATGCCGATGGTAAAATGGTTTTTCGGCGCATCGTTTTTCAGTTCGTCGAACACGGCTTTAATCATGCCCGGTGTGAATTCCTTCGAAGCAAGCCCGTAGCGTCCACCGGTGATACGGGGAAGAGCGGTAAACTTTCCACCACCGCCGCTCACGTGTTCGGCGAATGCCGTGACCACATCCTTGTACAGGGGTTCGCCATCGGAACCGGGCTCCTTGGTGCGATCGAGTATGACGATTTTCCCGGCGGTGGCGGGAATGACTTCAAGCAGGTGTTCGGGGGAGAAAGGACGGTACAGACGTACCTTGACCAACCCCACCTTTTCACCATGGGTATTCAGGTGCTCCACGGTCTCAGCCGCAGCTTCCGCACCCGAGCCCATGATCACCAGTACGCGCTCGGCATCATGGGGACCGACATACTCAAACAGGTGATACTGCCGACCGGTAAGTTCGGCGAATTGGTTCATCACCTCCTGCACGGTGTCCGGCATGGCCGCATAGTAGGGGTTGACTGACTCACGCGACTGAAAATAGACATCCGGGTTCTGGCTGCTGCCACGCAGCACAGGCCTTTCGGGGGATAGCGCACGCCCGCGGTGGGCATGGACAAGGTCGTCCGGCAGCATTGCGGCTATCACCTCGTCGGTGATGGTTTCGGCGTTGTTGATCTCGTGCGAAGTACGGAAGCCGTCGAAGAAATGGGCGATGGGTACACGTGCCCTGAGTGTCGCCGTCTGCGAGATGAGCGCAAGATCCATCACTTCCTGCACGGAGTTGGATGCGAGCAGTGCAAAACCGGTCTGACGCACGGCCATGACATCGGAATGGTCGCCGAAAATAGACAGGGCTTGCGTAGCGATGGCGCGTGCCGCGATATGAAAAACGGTGCTCGTCAGTTCGCCGGCAATCTTGTACATGTTCGGAATCATCAGCAGCAAACCCTGAGAGGAGGTAAACGTGGTGGTCAGCGCCCCGTTTTGCAGTGCGCCGTGTACCGTACCGGCCGCTCCCGCCTCGCTCTGCATTTCAATCACTTCGGGAACCGTTCCCCACAGATTCTTACGGCCCTGATCGGACCACGCATCCGCCATCTCACCTATGGGCGAGGAGGGCGTGATCGGATAGATGGCGATGACCTCATTGGTCCTGTGGGCAATATAGGCGGCCGCCTCGTTGCCCTCGATGGTTACTCTGCGCTTTTTTGGCATTCTCAACTCCTGTGCGCAATCTATGGTGACTTCGTAAAAAGTCATCTGTT
>BTQQ01000155.1:0-3799 GCA_036985955.1 Zetaproteobacteria bacterium
GGCCGATGAGTACGGCCTGATCCGCTTTTTTTACATGCAGGGCATGCGCGTCTTCCTTGGTGTAGATGGCAACACTTTCAATGCCCAGTTCGCGGCAGGAACGGATGATGCGAATGGCGCATTCACCACGGTTGGCGATCAGAATACGTTTAAACAATTAAATGATTCTCCTTGCAGAAAGGTGGTGGATGTTACCTTGAGATGGGGCCGCAAACAAACAGGTATCAAACCCAATATCCGATATTGGGTTGAATCAGGGAATGATGCGTACGATTTCCCCTGTGTGCGTATGCTCAAACAATTCTAACATGTCCGTATTACACATGCGGACACAGCCATGCGAAACCGGGGTTCCAAGCATGTTTTCCTCGTGCGTTCCGTGGATATAAATGAAGCGTGATTTTGTATCCACATGGCCGCGCCTGTTTTTCCCTGTTTCCATGCCTTCCAGCCACAGAATACGGGTTAATATCCAATCACGGGAGGGGTCGTCGTATGACAGATCGAAGATACCAACCGGGATGCGCCCAACAAAGGCAGTGAAAATCGGCATTCCTTCTCCGATTCTGGCACAGATACGATGCAATCCAAGAGGTGTTTTCAGGCTGCCGCTATCGTTACCGGTACCACCGGCGGCGGTGGAAACAGGATAAGCATGGAAGACACCCGTCGGGCGGCGGTGATAAAGCATCTGGTCGGTAACGGAAACAATAATCACCTGCGAATCATACAGGCTATAAGCGAAGATAGCTTGTGCCGGGCAGTTATATACCTACAATCCTCGTCCAATTCATTATTAAGGAGCAGTGATGGATATCAGCAAGATTCCCGCAGGTAACAACCCACCCGAAGACATCAATGTCATTATCGAGGTGCCGCAGCATGCCGATCCGGTCAAATATGAACTGGACAAGGAATCGCAGGCGTTTTTTGTCGACCGTTTTATGCATACGGCCATGCATTATCCCTGCAATTACGGTTTTGTGCCGAATACCCTGTCCGAGGATGGTGATCCCGTGGATGCTTTGGTGGTAAGTAAATTCTCGTTGATTACCGGCTGCGTAGTACCGTGTCGTCCGGTGGGGGTGCTTAAGATGGAGGATGAAAAAGGGATTGACGCCAAGGTGCTGGCCGTCCCTGTATCCAGTGTGAATCCTATTTATGAAGATGTAAGCGGTCCCGAGGATATGCCAAGATTTCTGCTGGATCAGATTCAGCACTTTTTTGAGCACTATAAGGATCTGGAACCCGGCAAATGGGTCAAGGTGCTTGGCTGGGACGGTGTTGATGCAGCCAAGCGTGAAATTGTGGCTTCGATTGCACGATACCAAACTTGACCTCAGACCATGATTCAGTCATAAAACAGGCGTTAAATTCGTATGCTTAGTTTACCTCAGCTTTTCGGTACATGTAAAAAAATAATTTTCCATTAATATCCAGGGGAGGAAATAATGACGATAACGATGATTCCGGCCATATTTGGTGTAATCGGACTGGCCGTGGCCTATGCCATTTATCTGGTGGTCAAGAAAAATCCGGCAGGAGAGGGGAAAGTAGCCGAGATTGCAGAGGCCATCCATCTCGGCGCCATGGTGTTCATGAAACGGGAATATTCGATTCTTGCCATATTTGTGGTAGTTGTTGCGCTGGGTCTGTTTTTCTCGCCCCTGGGATGGCCAACAACGTTGACTTTCCTAGTGGGCGCCATCTGTTCAGCGACGGCGGGTTATTTTGGCATGTTTGCAGCCACCGAAGCCAACGTTCGCACCACTGTTGCGGCACATGGTAAAGGAGCGGCACATGCACTGAATGTTGCTTTTTTTGGTGGCTCCGTAATGGGATTAACTGTGGCTGCCTTGGGATTGCTGGGGCTGGGCAGTATGTACCTGATATTTGGCGGCGATCCCGAGACGGCGCATGCCATCCACGGTTTTGGTATGGGGGCATCCTCGGTGGCGCTGTTCTCGCGTGTCGGCGGTGGTATTTTCACCAAGAGCGCCGATGTCGGCGCTGATCTGGTCGGCAAGCTGGAAGCAGGCATTCCCGAGGATGACCCGCGCAATCCCGGCGTCATTGCCGACAACGTGGGCGATAATGTAGGCGATGTGGCCGGTATGGGTTCGGACATCTTTGAATCTTATTGTGGCGCCATGATTGCCACCATCGCCATTGCCTCGACGATGACTGCGGATGTACTTGATCCACTGGGCGTTCGCCAATCGCTGATGTTCCTGCCGTTGGCACTTTCCTCGGCGGGGCTGGTTTGCTCCATGCTCGGCATCTGGCTGGTTAAACTTAATTCCAACAAGGCGCTTGATGCGGCGTTGCGTATTGGCACCATTGGTGCGGCGGTATTGTTTATCATCGTATCCTATTTCGTTATTACCGGCCTGGGCGTGAATACCGGCGTATGGGGTGCGGTATTGGCCGGCGCGGTTGGCGGTATTGTTGTGGGGTTGATTACCGAGTATTACACGGGTGGTGCTCCAGTACAGCATATTGCAAAATCAGGTGAAACAGGACCGGCTACGGTGATGATTACGGGGCTGGCTGTCGGTATGCAGTCGGTGGCGATACCAATGCTGACTATCTGTGCCGTGATCTTTGTCGCGGCTCACTTGAGTGGACTTTATGGTGTGGGCATTGCTGCGGTCGGCATGCTGGCTACGGTCGGTATTACCATGGCCATCGATGCGTACGGGCCGGTGGCAGACAACGCAGGCGGTATTGCCGAAATGGCAGGCTACGGTGAGGAAACACGTAAGATTACGGACTCGCTGGACGAAATGGGCAATACAACGGCAGCGATTGGCAAAGGCTTTGCCATCAGTGCCGCGGCGCTGGCGGCACTGGCCATCATTACCGCCTACGGGCAAACCGTTTCCCTGCATGTGCCTGATTTTTCCATGGAAATTCGTAATCCGATGGTATTAATCGGCATCTTCATTGGTGGCATGTTTCCGTTTCTGGTGGCTTCGATCACAATGACAGCTGTAGGCGATGCCGCTTTTGAGATGATTCACGAGATTCGCCGCCAGTTTAAGGAGATTCCGGGGTTGCTTGAGGGGACGGCACAACCGGATACGGGAAGATGCATTGACATTGCCACCACGGCAGCATTGAAAAAGATGGTGCTTCCGGGTGTGTTGGCCGTGTCTGCTCCCGTGGTGATCGGTTTTGGCATGGGGGCGAATGCCCTGGGGGGCATGTTGGCAGGCGCGCTGGTAAGCGGCGTGTTGTTGGCGCTGATGATGGCCAATGCCGGCGGGGCTTGGGATAATGCCAAAAAGCATGTCGAAAAGGGACATTTTGGTGGCAAAGGTTCTGATGTACACGCAGCTGTTGTGGTGGGGGATACGGTTGGTGATCCGTTCAAGGACACTTCCGGCCCATCCATGAATATCCTGATCAATGTGATGGCCATTGTATCGCTGGTGATTGCACCCTTGCTGAGTTAGCCCGCTGCAGATACAGGATGAATTTCCGCTACGTGATGGTCTGATTTATCTTAATCACGCCGCTGTGGGCGTGTGGCCAAGGCGTACCTGCGAAGCGGTCAGGGCTTTTGCCGAAGAGAATATGCGGCAAGGTGCGGCGGATTACCCACGCTGGATGCAGATTGAGCGTGAACTGCGGAGCAAGCTGCAACGTCTGGTGAATGCGGCCAGTGTGGATGACATTGCGCTCGTTAAAAATACATCCGAAGGATTGTCGCTACTGGCTTACGGGCTGGAATGGCAGCCGGGTGATAATATCGTTTCCACCAACCAGGAATTCCCATCCAATCGCATCGTCTGGG
>BTQQ01000156.1:0-3786 GCA_036985955.1 Zetaproteobacteria bacterium
GAGCAGGGAAAATCAGCACGGGAATATTTCCAGCGACGGGGACTTTCCGAAGACATCATCCATCAATACAGGCTGGGATATGCTCCGCCGGGCTATGGTTTTATGCAGAAGAGTTTCGGCCAGGATGCGCGGATGCTGGCGCAACTGGAAGCGGTGGGATTGCTGTTTAAGGGTGATCGCGGTTATGCGGATCGCTTTCGTGCGCGGGTCATGTTTCCCATCCGTGACCGGCGCGGCCACGTGGTGGGTTTCGGTGGGCGTATTATGGAGAAAGGGGAACCCAAATATCTGAATTCGCCCGAAACCCCCTATTATCACAAGTCGGAATTACTCTATGGTTATTGGGAGCATCGAGAAACCATTCGCAAACATAAGCTTTTGGTGGTTGTCGAAGGATATATGGACGTGCTGGCTCTGGCGGCACACGGGTTGCCGGTCGGGCTGGCGCCGCTGGGCACGGCCATAGGCGAACGGCAGGTACGTGAAATTCTGCGCCTGCATGCCGAGCCTGTATTTTGCTTTGATGGCGACCGCGCCGGACGGCAGGCCGCATGGCGGGCACTGGAACGAATGTTGCCGGTACTGGTTTCAGAGCATGGTCCACGTTTTCTGTATCTGCCCGAGGGAGAGGATCCGGATAGCCTGTTGCAAAAAGAGGGTCCTGATGCATTCAGGAAGCGTCTGGATACCGAGGCAAAACCGGTGCTGGATACATGGATTGCCGGATTGCGCAATCTTGCCGGACGAGGAGCGGAAGGGCGTGCACGTATGGCCAAAAAAGCCGATACCATGCTGGCCGACATGAAGGATGATTACCTGAAACAAGCCTGGCGGCAGGAGGCTGAGGCTGACACCGGATTGAAACTCAAGGAGCAAAGAAAGCCGGTTAAGGCGACTCGTTCCGTATCTTCCTATTCTTCTCCATCGGCACGGAATCAGGAGAGATTCCTGGCCGCGCTTCTTCAAATACCGTCTCGAATTTCTTCTCTGTTACAGAGTGAAGATAAATTTATCCTTGACGACACAGGTCTAAATGATGTATACACCCGCGCCTTAGAATTAGCGGCTGCGAACGAGTGTGTTGTGCAGACGCTATTGCTTGATTTTCCGCAGGAAGAGCGCATTCCTCTGTGGGCCAGTCAATCAGACATTTCGGATGGTGAGTACAGTAAACTGTTGCTGCTTATGCAAGAGAGGCACTTGAAACAACTGCATAAACAGCCGGACACGCTTGCCCTTGCGGATAAACAGGCGAAATATCGTCTGAAGCGATTACAGGAAATTACGAAAAAACTCAAAGAGGTTGATATTAATGCCGAATAAAGAGCAGATAAGGCTTCAAAATCTGGGCGTTTTAATGGCGCGTGGTAAAGCGGAAGGTTTCATTACCTATGATGATTTAAATAAACATTTGCCTGAGGGGCTGGTCTCGCCGGATCAGGTCGAGAAAATCATCAATCTGTTTACCGAGATGGGCATTGACGTGGTGGATCCGGAACGCGCGCCGAACAGTCAATACAGCATTCGCAAGGATCGTCTGCGTAAGGAAGATTCGGCTTTGCGGGCGGATACGACAACACTGGGAACAGTGATTCGTATTGACGATCCGGTACGCATGTATCTGCGTGAAATGGGCACGGTTGAGCTGTTGACGCGTGAAGGCGAAATTGAGATTGCCCGCCGTATTGAGGAAGGACGCATGCAGGTGCTGGAAGCAATTTGCCTGTGTCCGGCCACATTCCGGGAAATCATGCTGTTGGGTGACAAGGCGCAGGAAGAGGATGCCGATCTTCGCCATGTTCTTGATATTGATGACAAGGTTGTGAATGCCGCGGCGATTGCACAATATGAGTCGCAATTGAACAAATCGGCCGATGATGATCTGGATGATGACGAAGACGAAGCTGCTAACAAGAATCAGCCGATTGATCAGGAAAAGCTGGAGGAAGCGATTAAGGCGCGCAAAGCCACGCCGGACGGTACGCCGATGCAGGAAATGGTGATTACCCGGGAAGAACAGTTGGAAAAGGCCATTACGCATTTCCGTGCAGCCAAGAAATTGCATACCAAATTCCTCAAACAGAAGAAACAACAGAATGCCAAACCGGGTGATGCCAAGGGTGCGGCTGCACTGAAACAGACGCTGGAGGGGATGCTTGCCGAACTGGTCAGCATTCCGTTTTCCAGCAGGCAAATTGATATGCTGGTTCAGCGGTTCAAGAACGCGGTCGAACGCGTGCGCAAGTATGAGCGTGTTATCCGTGATCTGGCGTTTAAAGCCAAAATGCCGCGTAAGTTGTTCATTGAGAGCTTCCAGCCCATGGAAAATGACGAGCGCTGGGTGGATGCCCTTTTAACCGAGCATGATGGTGCGGCATGGACTGAGGCACTGGATGCTGTTGCTGGCAAGGTTCGGGAAAATCAGCGCCGCATCAAGCGTGTGGAGCAGGAAATCGAACTGGATGTCCATGAACTCAAACAGGTCGCGCGGCGATTGACCATGGGTGAAGCCAAGGCGCGTCAGGCGAAGCGCGAAATGATTGAGGCCAATTTACGCCTGGTTATTTCCATTGCCAAGAAGTACACCAATCGCGGCCTGGGCTTCCTTGATCTGATTCAGGAAGGGAATATTGGCCTGATGAAGGCGGTGGACAAGTTTGAATGGCGGCGTGGATATAAATTTTCCACCTATGCAACGTGGTGGATCAGGCAGGCCATCACCCGTTCCATTGCCGATCAGGCGCGCACCATTCGTATTCCGGTACACATGATTGAAACGATTAACAAGATGATGCGTGTTTCCCGCCGCATTGCCCAGGAAATCGGCCGTGAACCTACGCCGGAGGAGTTGGCCGAACATCTGGAAATGCCGGAAGAAAAAGTACGCCAGATTCTTGAAGTGGCCAAAGAACCGGTATCGCTGGAAACACCCATTGGCGACGAGGAAGATTCACAACTCAAGGACTTCGTCGAGGATGAAAATGCCGAAAACCCTCTCGATGGAGCTGTAAATGCAGCGCTTGCCGAAGCGACGCTTGAAGTTTTGGGTCAGTTGACCGAGCGGGAACAGAAGGTGTTGCGCATGCGCTTCGGCATTGGCATGAATACCGATCATACGCTGGAAGAGGTGGGTAAGCAGTTTGGCGTGACCCGTGAGCGTATACGCCAGATCGAGGCCAAGGCCCTGCGCAAGTTGCGGCATCCGTCACGGGCCAAGAAACTGAAGACGTTTGCTGATACTCCGGAGTCGTCATCCGCCGCAGCCTGACCGGTGTTGTCAACGCAGTAGATTATTTCATCGCAGGGGATGCAGAAGAGTAAAAGACAGGACTATATGGTTACTGCCAGTCTGTGTCCCCTGCGGTGAAAATGTTCTTTATGGGAGGATCGTTCAGCCGGGTGGAACATAGATGCGTTCGATGCTTTGCGCACGCCGGGTTGCAACATCCACTTTCACGAGTGTGGCATAGATGCTGGCGCCTCGCTCTACCGCCTGAAAACGTTGTGGCAGTCTCTGCACCATGCGTTTCAATGCTCCTTCTACCTGCATACCGATAATGGATTGATAGGAGCCCGTCATGCCCAGGTCAGTCTGATAGGCGCAACCCTGAGGGCGAATGGTTTCGTCACAAGTCGGCACATGCGTGTGGGTGCCAAACACGAATGAGGCGCGATTATCAAGATACCAGCCCATCCCCATCTTTTCGCTGGTCGCTTCGGCATGCATGTCCACAAGGATGGCACTCACATCCGATGGTATCTCAGCCAACGCGCGGTCGGCGGCAC
>BTQQ01000157.1:0-3744 GCA_036985955.1 Zetaproteobacteria bacterium
AACGTAAGTATGGATATTGAACTGCTTACTCCGATTGCAATGGACAAGGAGCTACGCTTCGCGATTCGCGAGGGTGGCCGTACGGTCGGCGCTGGCGTCGTTACCGAAATTATTAAGTAGGGGGGCTTTTGTGGCTGCCGAAACGATTCGTATCCGATTGAAGGCATTTGACCATCGCATTCTGGACAAGAGTGCGGCGGACATCGTGTCCACGGCCAAGCGCACGGGCGCTGTGGTTCGTGGTCCGATTCCATTGCCGACACGGATTGAGAAATTCTGCGTAATCAAGAGTCCGCACAAGGACAAGGATTCGCGGGAACAGTTTGAAATCCGCACCCACAAGCGGTTGCTGGACATTGACAGTCCAACGCCGCAGACCGTGGATGCGCTGATGAAGCTTGATCTTCCGTCCGGTGTGGACGTTGAGATCAAGCTGTAGGAGATAAGAAATGGCTGCTGGATTGATCGCCCGTAAGGCGGGCATGACACAGGTGTTTACCGAGGAAGGTGCGGCTGTGCCGGTGACGGTCCTCGATATAGAGCCGTGCCGCGTTGTTGCGCTGCGTACGGCCGGGAAGGATGGCTATGACGCCATTCAGGTGGGTTTTGGCCCCGCTCCCCGCAAGCAGTCCCGTGCTGTGCAGGGCCACTATGCCAAACAGGGTCAGGATGTTATGCATGGCCTGAAGGAATTTCGCACGGCAGCTGATGATGCTTTTGAAATTGGTCAGGAATTGACGCCGGAGATGTTTGAGGCAGGTCAGAAGATTGATGTTTCCGCTACATCCAAGGGGCGTGGCTTTGCCGGTGTAATGAAGCGTTACAACTTTGCCGGTGGCCGCGCCAGTCATGGTGCTGAAAAAGTCCATCGTCAGATGGGTTCAACCGGCCAGTGTCAATGGCCCGGGCGCGTGTTTCCGGGTAAGAAAATGCCGGGTCATTATGGTTCCATGCGTGTGACCACCCAAAACCTGGAAATTGTACGTGTGGATGCCGAGTCCAGCCGTATTCTGGTAAAGGGTGCGGTTCCGGGTCCGAAGAACGGGCTTGTTGAACTGCGTCCGGCAGTGAAGGGAGCTTAAAATGCCTGAAGTGTCAGTTGTTGATCAGAACAACAAGCCGGTCGGCAAGCAAAAGCTGAACGATGCGGTATTCGGCCTTGATGCGGATGTAGGTTTCGTGCACAGGGTCTATTCGGCGCTTTCCGCCGGACAGCGTGCCGGGACACATAAAACCAAGAGCCGTGCCGAAGTGTCTGGCGGTGGTAAAAAGCCATGGAAGCAGAAGGGTACGGGCCGCGCCCGGCAGGGTTCTACCCGTGCCGCACAATGGCGTCATGGAGGTGTTGCACACGGGCCGTCTCCACGCTCATACGAAACGCGTATTAATAAAAAGGAACGTCGCCGTGCCTTGTGTCTGGTGCTTTCAAGTCATGTGCGCGATGGCCGTTTGACGGTACTGGACAAGTTTGAGTTGAAGGCCATCAAGACCAAAGAGTTTGTACAGGTAATGAAAACGCTGGATGCAAATAGTGCTTTGATTGTGCTGGATGGAGAAAACCGGGAAGTTACGTTATCGGGCCGCAATGTGCCGAATACAAAAGTGGTGCTGGATGGACAGGTGAATCTGCATGATCTGCTGAAATATGACCGGCTGGTCTTGACGCAGACTGTTGTTGAGAAGCTGGAGGGCCGGTTGTCATGAGTACGACATTTGAAGATTTCAGAACCCTGCGCCGTCCCGTAGTGACGGAAAAAAGTTATGCTGCTCAGGGAGCGGCCAATCAATATAGCTTTCGCGTGGAGTCGAGTGCAACCAAACGGCAGATCAAACATGCGATTGAATCCATTTTCGAGGTGAAAGTGGAAAAAGTTCAGGTGATAAACATGCCCGGCAAACCGAAACGCCGAGGCACACATGCCGGATTCCGTTCGGGCTACCGCAAAGCGGTGGTGCGATTGGCAGAAGGTGAAACACTGGATGTGGCGGAAGAGGCATAAATCATGGCGCTGAAAGTATTGAAACCCACTACCAATGGCTCACGCGGACGCGTGGCTGTTGTTAATCCCGATTTACACAAGGGGCGGGCGGAGCGCAGCCTGACCAAAGGACTGACCAAAAAGGGCGGGCGCAACAACAATGGCCGCATTACAACCCGCCATCAGGGCGGAGGCCACAAGCGCCTGTACCGCATGGTGGACTTTAAACGTGACAATTATGGCGTTGCCGGGCGCGTAGAGCGTATTGAATATGATCCGAACCGCAGCGCACATATCGCCTTGATTGTGTTTGGTAATGGCGACAAGCGGTATATTCTGGCTCCGCAGGGCCTGCGTCCCGGCGATACGGTGATGAGTGGACCGGATGCAGAGATGCGTCCCGGCAATGCCATGCAAATTGCCAACATCCGTGTTGGTACCATGCTGCACAATGTGGAACTCAAACCTGGCAAGGGTGGTCAACTTGCACGCAGCGCAGGTATCGGAATCCAGTTGATGGGTAAAGAGAGTGGCCGGGCAGTACTGAAACTTCCGTCCGGAGAGTTCCGGCGTGTGGATGCCCGCTGTATGGCCAGTATCGGTGTCGTTGCCAATGGCGATCATTCCAACCGTAAGGTAGGAAAGGCCGGACGTACCCGCTGGCTGGGTGTACGGCCGACGGTCCGGGGTGTGGTGATGAACCCTGTGGATCACCCGCATGGCGGTGGTGAAGGGCGTACTTCCGGTGGCCGTCATCCGGTGACACCGTGGGGCGTGCCGACCAAGGGACACAAGACACGCAACAAGAATAAGGCGTCGAATCGCGATATCATTCGCCGCCGCAAGCAGAAGTGAGGTAAGCCATGGCGCGTTCGTTGAAGAAAGGAGCCTATATTGAGGCCCCACTGCAGAAGAAAGTAGATGCCGCGCAAGGTGGCAACCAGAAAGGTGTAATCAAGACATGGTCACGCCGTTCAACCATTGCGCCGGATTTTGTTGGGTTGAACTTTGCTGTGCATAACGGCAACAAGTTTATCCCTGTATTTGTATCCGAGAATATGGTGGGACATAAGTTGGGCGAGTTTGCGCCAACCAGGACTTACTACGGTCACGGTGCAGACAGGAAAACGAAGAGGTAATTGATCATGACACAGGAAGTACGTGCACTGGCGAAAGAAAGCCAGATTAGCCCGCAGAAAGCGAGGTTGATTGCAGATGAGATTCGTGGTCTTGCCGTGGGTCGTGCGCTGGCCGTGTTGGCATTGTCTCCCAAGAAGGGTGCCCGTCTGATGGAAAAGGTGTTGAAGTCAGCTATTGCCAATGCCGAGCAGAATCACGGTTTGGATGTGGATGAGTTAATGGTTTCGACGGTTCGCGTAGATGAAGGACAGGTTTTGAAGCGCTGGAGGCCGAAGGGTATGGGTCGTATTCGCAAACGTTACAAACGCCGGAGTCACTTGACTGTGGCCGTTCGCGAGCGTGGTTAGGCAAGTTTGAGTTAACGGAGTTGATGCATGGGACAAAAAGTTAATCCAATTGGTTTTCGCGTAGGTATAACCCGTGGTTGGGAATCACAGTGGTATGCCGAAAAGAATTTCGGAGCCTTACTGCTGGAGGATATCCGCCTTCGGGAATACGTTAAAAAGCGTTTGAAGCATGCTTATGTGTCCCGCATTTTAATTGAACGACCGGCCGGCAAGCTGAAGATAACGGTGCATACCGCCCGTCCCGGTGTAGTGATTGGCAAGAAAGGCGCGGATATTGA
>BTQQ01000158.1:0-3690 GCA_036985955.1 Zetaproteobacteria bacterium
CAAAATACGCGCGTCTGTTTAAGTAAAACGTTATCCCCGCGGCAAATACTTTAGCGGGTTGAGGGATCGTCCATAACGATGGACTTCATAATGCAGATGCGGCCCGGTGGAGCGGCCCTTTGATCCGATCCTCCCAATAAGTTGGTCATCGGCCACTTCGTCTCCCACATGAACGGTAAGACTGGACATATGACCATAGCGTGACACATACCCATAACCATGATCAATATCAATCATGTTACCGAACCCTTTCATTTTCCCGGCGAATGTAACGATACCATGGCTGGCGGCCAGGACAGGCGCGCCGAACCGGTTGGCAATATCAAGACCACGGTGCATCTCCCGACCTCCGTTGAAGGGGTCGATACGCATACCATAGCGAGAACTTATCCACCCACCTTCCGTCGGCCATGCATGCGGTTTTGCTGCCTGTACCAGGCGTTTCTTCTCAAGCAGATAGTCAATGGCTGCAAGTTGGGTGTCCATGCTCGAAAGGCGGGAGTCCAATCGTTCCAGCGATACATCAATAGCATCCGGAACGGTATTCATGACAGGTACGCGCGGGCCGCCGATGGCAGGCTCAATGCCAAAATTGAACTCAGATGCATCCAGTGAAGCGACTTCGACCAATTGCGAGCCCAGCGCATCCAGTCGTGCCAAACGAGCCTGTATGGTACCAATATTGCGCGCATATACCGCCAGCCGCTTGCGATCCGAATCAATGCGGATTTGCAGTTTACCAATCTGACCCTGATAACGGGCTTGCGTCATGGCCAGCTGATTTTCCAGAGACATAATCTGATGATTCTTTGCCTGGCCATGCCAAACCTGCCATCCTCCCCATGCTCCGAGTACAAGCAACGACACCAGCGAGCCGCTCAAGATAGTAAGCAAACGGGGTGTCATACGCAGGGAGCGAACGCTCCCGCGATCGGGCACCAGCATCAGAGAAAATGGCTTAAACAATATAAAAACCTCCCACTCAGGTGGTTTACTACTCATCGGGAAAAAGGTTGTCAAGTTTAGCGTTAAAAAAAAGTTAAACATTGACCCACGTCACAATTACTTCCAACCTTCTACAATGGTTGATGATATCGAAAAGAAAAACAGCCTTTTCATCACGCGGCATGCCACACAGGAATTGCTGCGCAATGCCTTCAATGCACAACCATCAGTCACCTATGGCCTGTTGCGTGGCCATAATGGTGTGGCTCAAGCTGTTTGTCCGTTCAACCATAGCGATCCTGACCTCACCACATTGGCAACATGTGATCAATCGCCGGAATCAGATGGCATGAAGTCACTTGCGTTATATGCCTCCAGCATATCCCATGGCGAATACGTGGATGATTTGCGCAATCGGACAATACAAGCGATTTCCGGAACAGATGGTGAAATGTCTGCCCGCCTGCATGAATTGCCATTATTGATAGTGCGCCTGGATACCAAAGGGCGAATGGAAGCTGTGCTGTTCGGCAGCACCCCTGTAGGGGAAATCGAATTACCCCTTATCCTGCAAGAAGAACGGACTATACCCCTTGCGGTATAAAGAATAGGTTTCGCAACCATGCGGATTTGCCATGTTGGTCTGAATCATAAAACGGCACCGGTTGAGTTGCGCGAACGCGCTGCTGTCGCCGAAATGGATATCCCTACCCTGCTGCAACGCCTTGTAGCGGAGCCCGCCGTACGTGAAGCAGCCATGTTGTCTACCTGTAACCGCGTCGAATTCACACTCGTGACCCACGATCCGGATGCGGCCATTGCCTTGATGCATGAATGGTTTGCGGAAATCTCGGAACTCCCTCTGGATGTGGTACTGGAACACTTGTATTCACACACATCGGAACCCGCCGTACACCACCTGTTCGCCGTCGCAACGGGCCTGGATTCGCTGGTTCTGGGCGAACCCCAGATTCTTGGTCAGGTTAAATCCGCTTATGAGCATGCCCTTGCCGCCGGTACAGCCGGACACATCCTGCACCGCCTGTTCCAGGCCACCTTCTCCGCCGCCAAACGTGCCCGCACGGAAACGGGGATCGGCAAGCAGGCGGTCAATGTATCTTCCTGCGCCGTGGAACTGGCCGGACGCATCTTTGGCGACCTGACCGACAAAACTGTACTTCTGCTTGGCGCCGGCGAAATGGCTGAACTGGCCGCCAGACATCTGCAAGGTAACGGGGTCAAGGATATCCTTGTAGCCAACCGAACGCTGGAACGCGCAATGAAACTCTCACGCGAGTTCGATGGTCACGCACTCACTCTTGACCAACTGGATGATTATCTGGATGCAGCGGATATCATCATTTCCAGCACGGGTGCCAATACTTATGTATTGCTGCCGGAACCCATGCAGCAAGCCATGGAAAAACGTGGCCAGCAACCGATGTTCCTCGTCGATATTGCCGTCCCCCGCGATATCGACCCGCGCGTGGGCGAATTAAATGGTATCTATCTCTATGACATTGATGATTTACAACAGGTCGTGCAGGGGCATCGGGAAAACCGTGAGAAAGAGGCGGAAGCAGCGCGCATCCTGCTGGAAGAAGATGCGGAGGCTTTTCTTTCATGGCTGAAATCGCTGGAATCGGTACCACTGATTCGCCGGGTTCAGGAAAAGATGGATACGCTTCGCCGCGATGAACTGGAGAAAGCGCGTTACCTGAACGGGCTCGACGCGGATCAACGGGAAGCAGTGGAGCGATTCAGCCGCGCCCTGATGAAACGGTTCATGCATCCCACCCTCAAGGCCTTGAAAACCCTGCCCGAGGATATTGAGGGTGATCTGTTTATGGGAGCGGCGCGCACCCTGTTCGATCTGGACAATGAAATGTCCAAACGGACACAGGAGTCCAATGAACAAAAGACTCGATGAGATTCTCAACCGCAAGGAAGAACTGACCGTACAACTGTCTGACCCGGAACTCACCAGCAAGCCTAAAGAATACACCCGGATTTCCCGTGAATATGCCGAAATTGAACCTGTAGCCGAGGTTGTAACCCGGATTAAAATGGTGGAACAGCAGGTTAAAGAGAGCAAAGAGATGCTGGCCGACCCCGATTGTGATGCTGAATTGCGGGCCATGGCCGAAACGGAACTGGATGAACTGAAATCCGAGGCCGAATCACTTCAGGAAAAACTGAAGGTTCTGCTGCTGCCCAAAGATCCGAATGACAGCCGCAATGTCATCCTTGAGGTGCGCGCCGGAACGGGGGGCGACGAAGCGGCATTGTTCGCAGCCGACCTGTTTCGCATGTACTGCCGCTTTGCCGAAAATAAAGGCTACAAAGTAGAAATACTGTCCTCCAATGCGACAGGAATCGGTGGTTACAAGGAAGTCGTGGCGCAAATCACCGGTCAGGGCGCATTTTCACAATTCAAGTTCGAATCCGGCGTACACCGGGTGCAACGCGTCCCCGAAACCGAAACCAGCGGACGTATTCACACCAGTGCCTGTACCGTGGCCGTGCTGCCGGAGGCCGATGAAGTGGATGTGCAGATCAACAACGATGACCTGCGCATTGATGTATTCCGCGCCTCCGGTCCCGGTGGCCAGTGTGTTAACACCACCGATTCGGCGATTCGTATCACACATATTCCGAGCGGACTGGTAGTCATCTGTCAGGATGAAAAGAGCCAGCACAAGAACAAGGCCAAGGCCATGAAGGTATTGCAGGCGCGCCTGTTCG
>BTQQ01000159.1:0-3689 GCA_036985955.1 Zetaproteobacteria bacterium
GCCACCGGTTCGAGTTCGCGGATGATTTCCATGGCGCGCACCTTGGGTGCACCGGATACCGTACCGGCCGGGAAAGTAGCGGCCAGTAGATCAATGGTATCCACATCTTCACGCAGTTCTCCTTCAACCTGTGAAAC
Source organism: Zetaproteobacteria bacterium (assembly GCA_036985955.1). GTDB lineage: Bacteria > Pseudomonadota > Zetaproteobacteria > Mariprofundales > Mariprofundaceae > JAUZQZ01. The sequence continues at coordinate 138 of BTQQ01000159.1, forward strand.
AATGTGCATGACATGTGAATAACGCTCAATGGCCATGGATTCGGTCAATTTTACCGAACCGTATTCACATACCCGGCCCAGATCGTTGCGTCCCAAATCCACCAGCATCACGTGTTCGGCACACTCCTTGGCATCGGCCAGAAGTTCTTTCTCCAGCGCTTTGTCTGCTTCGAGAGTCGCTCCCCTTGGGCGTGTTCCGGCAATAGGGCGGACGACGGCTTTACGGCCTTCGCGGCGGACAAGGATTTCCGGCGATGAGCCGACCAGAATCGTATCGCCGATGTGCAGGTAGAACAGATAAGGCGATGGATTGATATGGCGTACCGCACGGTAGATGTCGAACGGGCCACAATCCAGTTTTTTGGAAAACCGTTGCGACAGCACCACCTGAAAAATGTCACCCGCATGGATGTATTCCTTTGCTTTCGCAACGGACGCTTCGAAATCAGTTTGCACTGTCTGTGCTTCAGGCGCCGCATTGTTTGCTGAAACATCCAGATTCATAGCTGCGGCATCCTCGCCTTCGTAAAGGCTTTGTTCCATGCGGTCCAGCACGCTTGTTGCTTCATCCAATTCATCTTCCGGCAGGCGTACACAACAAGTTAAGGTGCCATGCAGACTGTCGAATACCATGAACCGGTCCACCAGCAGAAAGGCGGATTCCGGCGCGCCAACGGGATCGGGCAGATCATTGGGAATATCCTCAAAGTGTGAAACCAGTTGATAGCCGAAATAGCCGACAGCCCCGCCGGTAAATGGAAGGTCATCGGTGGTCAGTGGCGGCTCGGCAATGACTTCCTGCCGCAGCCATTCGAGAATGTTGCCGGCAAAATCCTCCTCTCTGCCATTGCGATGCGTCAGACGGGTATACTCTCCGTGCGCTATGGCGCGGCAGGCAGGAGTGATGGCAAGAATGCTAAAGCGGCCCCAGCTTTCTCCGCCTTCCGCTGACTCGAGCAGAAAACAGTCGCCGCGATGCACCAGACGTGAAAACACGCCCGGTGGCGTCATGCAATCGGCAGACAGGGTGCGGCGAAAGAGATGGTAATGACTCATATTGACCGCTTTATTGACAAGGGCATCGGCCTATGGCTCAATGCGCGGCCTTGATATTCGAGGTGATTCTTCATTGGATTGACTTCGACGTGTATCGGGGCCATAGCTCAGCTGGGAGAGCGCTACAATGGCATTGTAGAGGTCGGCGGTTCGATCCCGCCTGGCTCCACCAGACACAACAAAACCGGGCGGCGCATCATAGTATGCATGTCCGGTTTTTTTATGTTGGTTGGACATATCAGAACCGTGCCAGAACATCCTGATGGATTTCAACGTTATGACGTGCTTGCACGGATGCCATCCAGCGGGCAAAACGCACCGCACCCATGGTTCTGATCAGTTCCGAACGGATGCCTTTTCGCTGTTTGGCGAACTCCGTATCGTTTGCCGCAATCACATGCTTGACCTGCACGATGGCGAAGCCCTGCGGTACCTCGAGAACATGGTCTACCGTCTGGCCTGGCGCCAGGGAAAAGGCTGCACGTAATACGGCTGGGGTGAGCCATGCAGCATCCGTATCACCCGCACCATTGCTACGTACCGGTTTGGACAGATAAATTGCTTGACCATGTTTTTGCCCAAGCCGATCCAGGGGTGTATGCGCGGCATCCTTCAGCAGTGATTCCGCCTGCTGGCGCGCGGCATCCTTCGCAGCCTGCTGGCGTGCGGCGGTATAGACTTTCTTTGTGACTTTGGCGAAGGGTAAGGTGGCGGGATCATAACGTTTCAGTACTTCAACGGCGGCAAAGCGGCCATCTTCCAGTTCCGAAACATCTACGGAGGCACCGGGCAGGGTAGCGAAAATTTGTGAACGGAAGCCGGTGTCTTTGGCAAAGAGTGGATCAGCCAGCGCTTCATCCATGCTGACAGGCCCGATTTCGCGAACCTTCATGTCCAGACTTGCTGCCGCGGCTGCGAGAGTGTCTTCACGGCCCAGAGCATCATCCAGATCCTGCGACAGCTTATAGGCTTCTTCATCTGCTTTGGCGCGAACCAGCTGTCGGCGCAGTTGCTCCCTGACCTCAGTCAGCGGCTTTGCTCTTGCCGGTTTGATATCCACCAAACGGATGATGTGGAAGCCAAACTGTGTTTTTACGATATCGCTTGTTTCACCTTTTTTCATGGAGAATACAGCTTTATCAAAAGCCGGCACCATGACGCCCTGTGCGAAGTAACCCAGATCGCCCCCTTTTTTGGCGGTGACATCGTCTGACATCTTTTTGGCGACTGCTGAAAACGACTTGCCGGATCGAATCTGCTTCAGGGCTTCTTCGATTTTGGCACGTGCCAGTTTGCGCGTGTTTGCATCTGCATTTTTGTCAATACGGGCGAGGATATGGCTTGCACGCCGCGTTTCCGGCTGGGTAAACTGAGCTTTGCGTTCCTCATAAGCGGTCTGAATGTCAGCCTTGTCAACCTCCATGCCTTTGGCGATAACGGCAGGATCAATCACCACGGCAGCCAGCTTGAGGCGCAGGGGAGAACGATAATTGTTTTTGTGGCTGTCATAATATGTACGGGCATCCTTGTCAGAAATCTTAATGCCGGACTCCATATCCGCCGGCCGTACTATCAATGCAGCCAGTTCACGCTTTTCGTACTCACTTTCAAAACGCTCACGTACTTCCGCATCGGTGACCGTAGCGCTTTGCATGATGGCTTTCTGCAAGGCATCCACCATCATATCCAGCCGCAGATTCGTTTCGTAATCTGCGGGCGTGCGGAACCCCATATTCCGGGTAAGAATTTCATAACGCCGGGGATCAAAATTACCTGCCGACAGAAATGCGGGAGTGGCGCGCACACGGGCAAGCAGTATGCTTTTGGGTGCCACCAGACCCATACTATCAGCTTCATCAAGCATCAGGCGGCGATTGATCAGGATTTGCAGCGTTGTCTGCTTCAGCCCCATACTCTCCACGGCTTTTTTGGAAAAGCTTTTACCAAGTGCAGCACGGTAGGTGTTCAACTGGCGCTCATAGGCAAGATAAAATGTGGAATCAGAAATGGGATTACCATCGACTTCAGCGATGGTCTGGACGCGCGATCCCAGGAAGTAATCGCCGACGCCCCACAGAACAAAGGACAGTGCAACGCCACCCAGAATAAGTTTTGCCATCCATGATTGGGCATGATTACGCATTTTTTCCAGCATGAAAATCCTCGTTGAAAGCTAATCTGTATTCTTCACAAATACTGCCGCGCCTTACTTGTTCCTTTGCCCACAATGAATCTTTGCTCAGGTGACCGTAAGCACTGCTACGCGCATCCATCGCCAGCATCCGTTGCGAAACAAAGGCCCGGCGCAACCATTACGGCGATTTATGAATAATGCAGGTTAATAAATTCCCCTATTTAACGGGTTGCGGGACGCTACCCAAGGGCGTGCAGGCACGCAAGATAAGTTGATTTTGTGATGTGGATAACTTGCGTTTCTATTCCGCGAGCCCATACTAATACCTTCATAAATAAAGCCATATGCAGCGAGTCGCCGGG
>BTQQ01000160.1:0-3672 GCA_036985955.1 Zetaproteobacteria bacterium
CTAAATTCGTTCGGCGATGGTGGTCATTACCTTTGAAGTAAGCTTCATCAATGACTTGACAGGCGAAGGAAGCTCAGCAGCACCCAGTTCTTCAGCCAGATGGGCGTGCCCCAGTTCGTCCTCTTTCATCTGTGTGACGATGGCACGGCTGCGCATATCTTTTTCCGGTAATTGTTTGAGGTGATTCTCCAGATGGCGTACGACCTGATACTCGGTTTCCGCCAGGAAGCCGAGATTCCAGCGGTCACCGGCAATGCCCGCCGTTACACCAAGCACAAACGATCCCAGGTACCAGAGTGGATCGAGTCTGGAAGGCTTCTCTCCCAGTTCATCCAACCTGCGCCGGCACCAGTTCAGATGATCACTTTCCTCTATTGATGCAGACTTGAGTTTATCACGTAGCATTGGATCACGAGCGGTCAGGCTCTGTCCCTGATACAGCGCCTGAGCGGAAACCTCGCCGGCATGATTGACTCGCATCAACCCGGCAGCCTGTTTTTTCTCCTGCGTGGAGAGGGTAGGAGTGTTTTTGCTTTTTTCGGCCGGGTAGTCTCTGCTGGAAGGCTGTTCGCAGAAGATATTATTGAGGACGTGATCCATCTCTCCGATGATGTTATCAAAGATGGAATACCGGCGAAATTCGGATGCAATCACAGGCCAGGAATATAAACGATGTACGCTTGTCCGCAAGAGTCCGAGTGCTAAGTCACGCTGATAAAAGCACTTAGCGAGTTCATCCACAGACTCTGTGGATAACTTTGTGGATGAATTCATTCCGTTTCTTCTGTTTTAGTCAAAGATGACATACTGCTGTCACATGCCCAAAAAATAGGCGATACAAATAGGTGGTTAAAAATAAGTAGTTACACGCCTATGTAAAAGATAAGTTCAGCTTATTTACGGAAGTGCCCTAATGCATCATGGCGGATGGTAAGAAAGTGAATAATATCAGGTATTGAGGAGAAACTGGCAGTGTTTTACGGCTTGTTCACCACGGATGACAGCGGCTTCAATGGTGGCTGGGAATTCTCCGGGTAATGGTGCTTCCGAGGCATCGATGATGCGTTCAGGCATATGCGCTTCCGTTGCCCTGGTCCGGACCTGTGTCGTGGCATGAAATTCCCGCACCATGCGAACATACTCAGGTTTAAGCGGGCTTTTCCTCCCCATGATTTCCTGTAACTCCAGGCATACTTCGGCGATGCGTTGCTGCCGGGGAGCATCACGTTGATCGGCGCTGATCACGGCGCATATATGGCGATATGGTGATTCAGCCTGCTCCGGCATTTGTTGGCTTACGTCGAAAAACCATTGGCCGGTTGTTCCAATGCCGCCGATCATGGGTTTGGGTAATGCCTCCGCGTCCGCAAGCCAGAAATGAATATTGGTGATGCAGCGCGTTTCGATTTCCGCATGTCTATTCAGTAAACGATTTCGGGCTCGGGCAGGCAGGGCGATGATAGCCGCATCAAATTTCTTGCATGCGCCACCTGTTTCAATATGAACTTTGTGATCATGCTCATTCAGTTTTCTGATCCGGATGGAGGTATGAATACGGACGCCTGCCGATTTTGCCAGGCGCACCAGCGGTTCCACCAGAGCCTTGCTTAAAGGTTGCGTAAACCAGCCCAAACGAGCGCAGGTATGACTGTCAAAGGCTTCGCGCAATACCAGAGAGAAGCTCCTTGCATTGGCACTTTGTATTGTTTCATTCATGGCGCCGAGACATAGCGGTTCAAGCAGGTCGCGGATGAGCGCTTGCGGAACATCAATCTGCTGGAGCCAGTCCTGCACCGTAGTTTGCGCATCAATAGGTTTGCGGTTGGCCATGGCCAGGCGGAGCAGGGCGGTTGCGCTGTCCATATGATGTCCCGGCAGGCGAAGGCAGGCCCAGGGCATGGCAAGGGCAAGAGGAAGATGAGGAGGCGGGGCAAGCTGGAAATACCCGCGCCCGGCGTCCCACAACGGTAATTCGAGGGATGGTTGCCAGTGAATGTGCTGATCCGCGCCTGCCTCCTTTAGCAGCCGTTCGGTGTGATGGTATGCGCCCACAAGCAGATGCGGGCCATTATCCACCCATTGATTGACACGTGCATCAAAAAAGGAGCGGGTGCGTCCTCCGGGTGTGGGCGCGGCTTCGAACAGGTCAATGTCAACGTCATGTTCTGCAAGTCGAATGGCGCATGTCAAACCGCAAAGCCCACCGCCAATGACGGCGATGCGTTTCCGGTTAGACATCGAAGGTAAGAGGCAATGCTTGTTTGGCTGCCTTTTTCTCGTAGCGCCACATTCGCCAGGCGATCCATATCTTGTGAACAGGAAGCAGTCTGGGTGGATGCTTCCACAAAGCATCCGGATTCTTCCGGATACGTTTGAAGTGAGTATAATAAATCGCACCCATGAGCAGGGATGGGCGGAGCGCTTCACGATCCTCATTCGGCAGGAGGAGAAGCGCTCTGGTGTACAGTGTACTTGTCTTATCTATATAATGAGCGATCAGTTCATGCATGCCTGTCGTCATATTCCCGTCCATAAAATCCTGATCCGTCACCCCGAAACGAATTAACTCCTGCTGCGGGATATAAATACGTCCCCGTTGTGCATCCTCTTTCAGATCCCGAAGAATATTGGTGAATTGAAGCGCTTCCCCGAGCGTGGTGGCGAAATCAGAGGCCTGACGTGATTGATGGCCGAAGATTTCTATCGTTAGCAGTCCGACTACACCGGCTACCCGGTAGCAATATAACGTCAGATCAGCCGGTTTGAGCATGGGTTGATGAGCCACGTCCATGCGCATGCCATCAAGTATCTCCAGAAACAGTTCTTCCGTCAGGTGAAAATGTTGCCGTGCCCAATTCAGCTCCTTGCCAACGGGGTGACGGGGTTTGTCCGCAAAGGTGCGATCCAGTTCCTCATTCCAGAACTGTAACTTTTGCATGGCGACATCCTGTTCGCTGACTTCATCGGCAATGTCGTCCACCTCGCGACAGAACGCATATAGCGCCATCATGGCCCGGCGTTGATCTTCGGGAAGGAAAAGAAAAGCATAAAAGAAGGAGGAGCCGGAACCTCTTGTTTTGTCCTCACAATATTGGCGCGCTTCCTGTCCCATGAATTCGTTATTCAACGGGGCTGGCGGTAAGGCGGTGAAAGCGCATCGGCCAGCACAAGTGGCGCAAGTGTCAGCCATGTACCTTTGTGCAGGGAGGGACGCTGATGCAGCGGATTATGCGAACGTCGCACTTCCCGTAGAATCTTCCGGCCGCCGCGCAGGGTTGCCGCGATTTGAAGTTTTAATCTGAATGGAAGGAAGGGGAGCAGTTCGCGCCCTTTTGTGAACAGTGCGTCCGTATATTCGATGGCCTGCGAAAGCGCCGGGTGAATCTGGCCTGAAACATCCTTTTTCAACAAATCCGTACTGTTTAAATCCGCTAATTCGAGCCACTCTTCCGGTAGATAACAGCGGCCATTTGGTATGTCGCGGCTAAAATCCTGCCAGAAATTGGTCAGTTGCAAGGCCGTACAAATGGCGTCCGATGCACCCAGCGCGGCTGGATGCGAGATGCCATGCAGCGCCAGAACCAGCCGTCCCACCGGATTGGCGGAATGGCGGCAGTAGAATAGCAATTCATCGACCGAGGCATAGGCATGAATGCTCACATCCATACGGAA
>BTQQ01000161.1:0-3669 GCA_036985955.1 Zetaproteobacteria bacterium
ATAGTCCTCCTTAGCTCCGCAGGCTTGCTCCAAACTGTTTGTTCATAGCCGTGACAATCGCATTCGAGGCCGCATCGGAATCATCCTGCGTCAGCGTGCGGTCCGGTGCCTGCAGGGTGAAGCGTACGCCAAGGCTGATCTTGCCGTCAGGAACACCCTTGCCCTCATAACGGTCGAAAATACGCGCATCGGTAAGCAATTTGCCACCAGCCTTGCGCACCGTTTGCAAGATATTCTCAGACTGAACGCCACGCTCAAACAGAAACACCAGATCGCGTTCCACACCCGGAAATTCAGGCAGTGCCGTAAACTTCGCATTTTTGCCTGCGGGCAGTATATCGAGATTAATGTCGGCGACGAATACCGGAGCATCAATATCGAATCCGGCGGCGATATCGTCATCCACCCTGCCGATCCGGCCAGCTTCAACACGGCCCACCAGAATCTTCGCACTCTGTCCTGCCTGCAAGCCTTGAATCGAGTCGTCTGCAATGAAGCGCCCCGTCAGCCCGCGCAACGCCAGCCACGCTTCAACCGCGCCCTTCAAATCAAAGAAATCGGTTGCACGTGCAGCTTCAAACCACTCATCCCGGTGAACCTCACCGGTCATCAGCCATGCCAACATGTTTATTTCATCATATCCGGCATCCGTTTTGGCATAGATGCGCCCCTGCTCCGCCAGCGCCACGGCCGCCTGCTGCCGGTTCAGATTATGTCTGGCAGTACTCAGCAGTCCCGGCCAGACCGAGCGGCGCATCACGCTCATGGCATCGGAGATTGGATTCATAAGCTCAATGTCCGCGCCATCATCAGCGACAAACAGTCGCTGTTCGCTGGCGGATACGAACGCATACGTCACCACCTGCAAAAAACCACCGGCGACGGCATCATGAATGGAACAATCCTGTTTGGCCGGTGTGATTGTTGCCAGCGGAGGCAACAGTTCGGGAATCGCATCGAAACCGATCACCCGTGCATATTCCTCGGAGATATCCTCGGGAATCGAAACATCATGCCGGAATGATGGAACCGTCACATTGAGCCTGTCCCCTTCCCGCGAAATACCAAACCCCATCCGCTCCAACACACCATCTACCGATGCAGGAATATCGATACCGAGTCTTGAGGCTATGCGGGAGACAGTGCAGTTGACTTCGCGGCCTGCATTGATGCTACCTGCGTCACCGCAAATCGTGATGTCGCTGGCAGCACCTCCGAACAGTTCAGTAATCATGGCTGTAGCCCGCTGCATGGCGACCTCAACCATGACCGGATCAACGCCACGCTCGAAGCGCATCGACGCCTCGGACACCATGGCGTAAATGCGGCGCGTTTCGCTCACCCGGGCCGGACGGAAAAAGGCCGACTCCAGCACGATACGGGTGGTGGTTTCACTTACGCCGGACGACTCCGAGCCCATAATACCAGCCAGCGCAATTACGCTGTTGCTATCGGTCACAACCAGATCGCCCGCATGCAGTTTCAGTTCGCGTCCATCCAATGCTGCAAATTCTTCGCCACTGGTAGCTGAACGAACAGTGATGCCACCATTCAATCTATCGGCATCGAAAGCATGCATCGGCTGACCGAGATCAAGCATAATGTAGTTCAACACATCGACAATGCCGTTGACCGGACGCATACCCGCCATGATCAAATTGGCCTGCATGGATGCAGGCGAATCGGCCACTTTGACACCTTCGATGCTTCTGGCCATATAAACAGGACAATCCTGTTCCGCGGATACGGACACGGCTGGCACTGCAATAGAAGAATCGACACTGATGTCAGCCAATTCGATATCCGCCAATGGCAGGCCTGCATCCGCCGCCAGATCGCGGGCAAGACCGCGCACATTCATGCAGTCGCCACGGTTCGGGGTAATGGAGAGATCGAACACCGCCTCTTCAAATTCGAGATACTCGCCGACTTCCGCACCGACCGGCGCATCATCCGGCAGTATCAGTAGTCCGGCTGCATCTTCGGCCAGCCCCAGTTCCGCCTCGGAACAGCACATGCCGCAACTGACCTCACCGCGAATCTTGCCCTTCCTGATTTTCAGACCATTCGGCAATAAGGTGCCGATGGTAGCCACCGGCACCTTGTCGCCCGCATCCATATTGGATGCGCCACAGACAATACCCAGTGGCTTAATTTCACCGATATTCACTTTCAGCAGACTTAATTTGTCGGCATCGGGATGTGGAATCTTTGATTCAATCAGGCCGACCCTGACCCCTTTGACCGCAGCGCGTGGCTCTTCCACGCCTTCCACTTCATGGCCCAGTCGAATCAGGTCGTCAGCAATCCGCGCGGGCATCGCTGTCAATTTGACATGCTTTTTCAGCCAGGAAAAAGGGATTTTCATTTCGCCACCCCCATCCTGCGCAGGAACCGCACATCATTTTCAAAGAACAGCCGCAAATCGGGAATCCCCTGTTTCAGCATCACCAGCCGCTCCACACCGAGGCCAAACGCGAAACCGGAGAATTTACCGGTATCAATACCGACCGACGCCAACACATTCGGATGAATCATGCCGGACCCCAGCACTTCCAGCCAGCCGCTGCCCTTGCAGATACGGCAACCTTTTCCGGCGCAAAACACGCAACCAATATCCACTTCTGCTGACGGCTCGGTAAAGGGGAAATAATGCGGACGCAGCCGGATCGGCACATCCTTTTCAAAATAAGCGGAGAAGAAATGCCTTAATACACCTTTCAAATGTGCCATCGACACATCGTGATCGACCTTGAAGACCTCGACCTGATGGAACATCGGCGAATGGGTGACATCGTAATCACAGCGATAAACACGCCCCGGCGCCACCACGGCCAGCGGCGGCTCACCCGCCTCACTCAGAAATCGTTTCATGGCGCGAATCTGGACCGGTGAAGTATGGGTTCTGAGCAGCATCGGCTCATCGCCGGAGTCCTTGATGAAGAAGGTATCGTGCATGGCGCGCGCCGGATGTTCGGGCGGAATATTCAGCGCATCGAAATTATGAAATTCATCCTCGATTTCAGGACCCTCAGCCACCGCAAAACCCATCTGTGAAAAGATGGCTGTCATCTCATCCAGACCTTGCTGTACCGGATGCAACGCACCGCGAGCGGCTGTACGGCCCGGCAACGTCACATCAATACGCTCGGCCTCAATACGCGCAGCCCTGGCTTTTACGGCCAGTTCAGCCTCGCTCTGCTCCAGTGCTGTTGCCAATGCGGCTTTGGTTCGGTTCACATGCTGACCAATCACCGGACGATCCGCAGGCGGCAACTTACCGACGCCCTTGAGCACTTCGGTCAATGCACCCTTCTTGCCCAAATATTGGACACGCAGCTGTTGCAGATCACTCAGATTCCCGGCCGCCGAAAATGCAGCCAGAGCTTCCGCCTGCAATGCTTCAAGCCGTACCTTCAGCGAATCAATCTCGCTCATAACTTGTACTCCCCTTTTGAGGACACCATCGTGCCGCAGTGGTTACAAAATTCCAAACAAAAAGGCAGGACTGCAAACAGTCCTGCCTTCGATTTCGTTAGCACTTGTCGCCGGTCGAAACCGGATAAGTGTTATTTTACTGAATCTGTGTGCGAACTGTTTCTGCCAGCTTCGCAAAACCTGCCGCATCACGTACGGCGATATCAGCCAGCACCTTGCGATCCAGTTCGA
>BTQQ01000162.1:0-3641 GCA_036985955.1 Zetaproteobacteria bacterium
ATCTCATCGGACTGATCCTGGCCGCAATGAGGGCAGAAACTGAATTCCGAGGAAACAGGTTTTTCACATTCAAAACATTTATTGGTCATATTCACCATGCGGCCAACCCTTACCGCAATCACCGCTGTCATCATGGCGACCACACAGACGCCAATAAGAATGAGTGCGCCGCCCAGAGCCATACCTGCAGCAGTATGTGGTACAAGATCGCCGTAGCCTACGGTACTCATGGTAACCAGACTCCACCATGTACCGATAAAGGCATTTCTAAAGGTCTCGGGCTCAATCATGTAGGCCAGATTGCCGGAAAACACCGAGACTGCCGCAATGGTTGCCAACACAGCGAGAATCATGTTCATGGCCCCGGATACAGATCGCAGCAGTGTGGCCAATACAGGAAAATATGATGCAAGATTTAGAATCCGGAACAATCTGCACAACCGCATAATCGCTGATCCCGGATTACCGAACGCAAGTGGCAGCACAGTCAATAGATCAATAAGTCCATAAAACCCGAACATATATTTCAGGCGGCTTTTGGCAGCGTAGATACGCAACAGATATTCGAACAGGAATATATATAAAATGAACATTTGAAAGGAGAATATCTTCTCTCCCCATTCATGATGAATCTCCGGCAAGGTATTGAACATGGAAAACAATACACTTGTGATAATCATGGCCAGAATACTGTAATTGGTTATCTTGCCACCGTGTGAATTCATGTTAAACAGATAGCGATGCAGAAGCTCCTTGATATCTCTGGATTGACGGGCTTCCGCATCAGATGAACTCTGCTCCGCAACGGCTGCTTGCTGCATGGCCTCCATGGACATAGCGGCTGCATCTCCACCTTCAGCTGCCGCCTGCTCCTCCAGAGCCTCCCTTTGCATTTTCTCCATAGGGGTATCGGTTTCATGGATTGTATCAGCCGCCGCCTGTTCTGCGGCAGCCTCTTGTTGCATCATTTCCATCATTTCAGCTTTGCTGGTCATGAATATACCTCTGACATCTGTTATTTACCGGTAAATTCCATAAAGCCTCCATATATGGGATCCCCGGAAATGTTGAATTCTGTGCATAATCAAACGGAAAGCATGTTTCGTGCCGAATTTACCAATTGAGCTATATACAGATTTTCAGATTCAGTATCCGAGTAATGATGCCTGCTTTGCCAATTCCTCATAAACAGGATAAATCAACGGCTGGCCGATGAGCCAGTTTAAGAGCGGTGTGATGCTCAGGATGACAAGTGTGATCACGGTCAGATGCGGGATGGAGGGCAGGCGGATATACCGCTGTACGACTTTTCCCATCAGCAATTCAGGCAGTGGCAGCAGGTGAATCATGACGACGCACAGGTTGAAATACATCAGCACCTTGGCCCACCATTGATGCAGGGGTGGAACCCCGGCTGGCGGCTGTTTGGCCAGTGCCCATGTATAAAGTGCGAAGCCGAGTAGCATCAGCAACAGGTGTGCGGAAAAACGTGCAACCGTAGCTTTCAAAGTGGAGTGAACGGGTTTGCCAAGGGCGAGAATGACCGGCTGATGCACGGCGATGGCGAGCAGGGGCAGCGCCCATGCCGTGTATGTGTTCAGGGCGTGGAATGGATTGGCAGGTGGTTCCGATTTTATCAGGTGGCGTTCAATCCAGCCTGCCACAGTCAGTGATATCACAACGGGCAGCGAGTAGAGTATAATTTGCCGGATCACATATTCCAGCCATCCTTCCATTATGTGAGATGATTGTGAATGCGCTGCACGCCTTCACGCAGGTTTTCCAGGCTGGTGGCGTAGGAAAAGCGGAGATGTTCGGATGCACGGTAGCTGCCGAAATCCTCGCCGGGCGTGATGGCAACGCCTGCTTTTTCCAGCAAGTCCCAGCAGAAAGCGCGTGAATCATCCGTCAGTTTTTCCACATTGGCGTAGATATAGAATGCACCCTGCGGCTCCACCACGATGTCGAAACCAAGTTCGGGCAGTTCCGCAAGCAGATACCTTCGACGTTCATCGTAAGCGCTGCGCATGGCATCGACCTCATCCTGCGCATCCAGTGCGGCGATGGCAGCAAACTGTGACAAGGTGGGCGCGGCAATAAAGATATTCTGCATCACCCGCCGGGCCGGGTCGATTAAATCCTCGGGGACGATAATCCACCCAATGCGCCAGCCGGTCATGGCCCAGCGCTTGGAAAAACCGTTAACGACGATGGCCCGGTCATCGAACGCTAGGGCGCATGCAGCTTTTATGCCGTACGTCAGCCCGTGATAAATCTCGTCGCTGATCAGATAGCCGTTTTTCCTGCGGCAGGCTGCGGCGATGGCCGCCAACTCCGTTTCTTCAATCAATGTGCCGGTAGGGTTTGCAGGATTAATCACTACGGCAGCGCGCGTCCCTTCACGCCATTCGTACTCGACGGCTTCGGCGGAAAGGTGGTAGCGCGTTTCAGGTCCAACCGGCACGTTAATGGGTTCGCCGCCAGCCAGCCGGATGAAGTTTCTTTGGCATGGATAACCGGGATCGGGCAGCAGTACGGATTCTCCAGCTTCCAGCAGCACGGCATAAATCAGATTGAATGCACCGGAGGTGCCGGGTGTAATCAGGATGCGCTCGGGCGCTATCTGTACGCCATATTCGCTTGTATACCAGTGGCTCAACGCCTGTTGTAATTCGGGTGCACCTGTCGAGGGCGTATAGAAATTCTCTCCGGTATCGAGGCGCTTTCTGGCGGCTTCAATCACCGGAGGCGGCGTAGGAAAATCCGGCTCGCCGATTTCCATGTGAATAATGCGGCGCCCTTCGGCTTCCAGTTCCCTGGCGCGTTCCAGCAATTGCATCACGCGGAAGGGTTCAATCTGATCAATACGGCGCATGCGTGCACTCTAAACAAAATAACCTTTGATGAAATCGTAAAAAGACCTTCCATGGCACGTTGATGACTTTTTACCAACGCATCGACTATGATTGCCGCATGGGAATGCCATGTTCGATGCACGATCTGTTTGAAGCAGCGGCAACGCGTGGCGAGCTGTGCCGCATTGTGTATAAGGATACCTTCGGCGAGCATCATGCCGTAAACGCTATCCCGAAGGACTGGCGCATTCTGGACGGTATAGAATGGGGCTTTTTTGAGTCCGAGGCGGGCGAATCGCTGGAAGTGAAGCTCGATGATGTAGTAGCGATTGAAGCGCTAGCCTGATGCTCTGGATCAAGTCATTTCATATCATCGCCATGGTTTCATGGTTCGCCGGCCTGTTTTATCTACCGCGCATCTTCGTCTATCACGCCGGACATAACGATGGACCGGTGCATGAGCAATTATGTGTGATGGAGCGCAAGCTGTACCGTTTTATCATGTGGCCGGCCATGGTGGTTACGATTGCACTGGGTATCGCGCTGGCCTGGATACAATGGGATGGCATATCCGGTGAAATATGGTTCTGGCTGAAGATGGTGCTGGTCGTGGTATTGTTAGCTTTTCATATTCATAACGGTATGCTCGTCAAAACCTTCGCGGCAGGCACCAATACCCGCCCGCACACCTTTTACCGCAAATACAATGAAATCCCGACGCTGATTCTGATTGCTGTCATCATTTTGGTGGTGGTCAAGCCTTTCTAGTTGCAGGAAGTCAAAGCC
>BTQQ01000163.1:0-3603 GCA_036985955.1 Zetaproteobacteria bacterium
TGAGGCCATTCGGCGTTACTCGTCGTTCATTTGGATTCACCAAACTTCTCTCCTCGCGCCTTGACTGGCCTCATTTGGGACAGCAGCGCCTCGTTCATAATTAGTGTTAACAGGCCCTAATATAAAAATAGTTCCGGATTCTACGTTTTGGATTTTGAGTTATTCAACCCAAAATTCATAACCGTAACACGTCTGTTTAAGCCAAAACCTTCCCTCAAAAGACGGTTTCCCATTGAATCTCCGTATGAAGCACCGTATCAGTAGTACTGGCAAACGCCAGCTTGTTCCTGTTCACCCCGAGACCCAATGTCAGTTTGCTGCTGCCAAACTGCTGAATGGTACGCAATTGCAGGCTCAGAATATTTTCGGCGGGAATCTTTACCGTTCCCGGGCTGATGTTGTCCTGGTTGGTCCTGATGCCGCGTAACAACGCCTCCCATGTACCCCCGCGCTCATCTACTACGGTTGCACCCAACGATACTTGTCGTCCATCGCCATCAATGGCATCACCGAGAGATCGACTGTAATAGCGATAACCGCTGCGGTAAACGCCATGCTCATAAGCGACATTACGGTTTTGCAGCGACCCCCCGAGAAGATGCGCCGCCGTATCCGCATATTCCGCATGCAGCCGCCACGAAGCTCCCGCGTTCCCCATGCCGCCCCAGACTTCTCCCCCGAAAATCGCCATATACTGAATGGGAAAACCGTGCGATTCATCCTCGCCGGTCCACTGGGTATAAAGCGCATAGGGAAGGTTGAACAGCGGTGAGGTCCAGCGCATATCATAGCCGGCCAGTTGATTGCCCGGCTGATTAGCCGACGTGATACCCTTCTGCCCCACATTGTCCTTCCCTGCCAAAGCACGAAAAAAGGTGGGCAAGTTACTGGGCCTGCCTCTCCCTCCCCATTGGATGGTGCGTGACAGGCCAATTTCCAGGTTGGGCGTGGGCTTGAAGCTCAAGCGCATACCGGTCAACAGTGCGTTCGGGACAAAGCGGTTACCCTCCAGCCGTCCCTGAAAAAAGCGGAACTGCCAGGGTCCCAGCCAGTTCAACACCGGAAAGTCAAAAGGATCGGAGGCATTGCGTGAAATAGAAATAGCGGGAATGGGCCTGGCATTGGTGGACATAATCAGGCTGCCGTCCCAGCCCGGCCCCCACCAGCGATCCTGCCAACCGGCAGAGAATATCCAGTTGCCCAGGATGCCGCTCGCATAGGAGCCGTCCGGGCGCCAGCGCTTCCTGTCCCGGGGCTTACGCACCACAGCCGTACCTTCCAGGCGCACGGCCCAGTTGTTTCCCATCAGAGATGCCACCGTTCCAGCCTCTGCGGTGGTCCTCGGCGTATCGGTAAATGTACGAAATTGTACCGGCGATGCAGCTGCGGCAAGACGGGTGGAAAACTGCGGACGCCTGGAAAATTCACGTTCTATGCGCCGATGAACGCGCCGCCAGGAGGCCAATGCCGCCGGATCATGCACCTTTTTTCTATCCGCCAGCGCATTGGAGATATCACCCCACGGAACCGGCCAGGTCGTAAGCGGTATATTTAGCAGACCTGAACCCGCCAGCAACTGCAAATCATGGCGCAGCCGCAAATCCCCCGGTGCCGCAAACGGATCGGCCATGGCGGAATGAGCAACGAAACACACACCCAGCATGACGGACATGAATCCATGTTTGATCACCCGGCAAGCATCAACTTTCAACTTTCAACTTTCCCCTTGCAACTCAGCACTGTTTTTTCCCTCAGCACTATGTTTTAGAACCTTGTCCTCCATTCCACTCCCCCGCCAGCGGAGGTCAGCATCGGCTGAAAACCACTGCCATCGCGGCGGGTTCCCACAAAGCGCCCGATGCCAAAGCCAATCAGGGCGGCGGCCACCGTATCCGAGGCCCAGTGGCGCTTGTCTCGAACGCGTGCGAACATGGTCACGCTGCCGCCCACCGCCGCCAAAGGAGCAGCCCACCAGGGCACGCCTCGCTGCGCCGACAGCACACCCACAACCGAAAAAGCCAGCGCCACATGGCCGGATGGAAATGATGTGCGGGCATCGTTGAAGCTTCCGGGATGAAATTGCCCGTTGTTTGTTCCTGGCTGGACGGGTCGTTCCCGGCCTGTTGCCACCTTCAGTAATCCTGTGGCGAGCAGACTAAAGGCTGCAGCCTCGACATAGGTCCCCGCCGTTTGCATGGCCCGATCATCATCGTCGAATAACCCTCGCGCACCATAAAAAAGAATAACCCCCGCCGGTGCAGCAAAGGCCCATGCATTACCAAACTTTGCAACGCCGGAAGCCCCGTTCCACTGCCGGTACAGTCTGCGGTCCAGCAGGGATGAGGCTGCGGTCAGCGCAATTCCCGTTTCAAACCAGAACCAGTCCGTCGCTTCCCAGTCCAGTGGCGCTGCAACCAGGGCTTTTGCATCATGACCCCACTGCGTCAGTTCATCACCCATATCGGCGGCATACGCCGCACCGGATGTTATCATCATTGATAATAACAGTAAGATAATCCCCTTCCTGAACACGATGACACATTGTAGCGGCAACACCATATAAAACACTCAAAACTTATTCTTTATCTTGTCCCCGTAATCGCAATTCCGCGCGCCGAGGTGGGCCGGATACGCAGAGGCAGCGCCGGGCCCACGTCCCCGTCAATCTGGCAGCGCATCCTGCCCACGCCTCTGATGCGCACATGTTTTGCCGACGCCTCATGCACCAGCCAGGCTGAAGGAAGACCGAACATCAGGCACATCATCGTCAAACACCACATGCATCGGCCCGGATATTTCCATATCAACACGCGATAACCCGGCGTAAACACATCGGTCGCAGCCACCCGATAGCGGCCACCGTAATGGCTGCCATTGTGCACCAGCACCTGCGATGTGCGGAAATGACGGCCATCCATACCGACGACTATCCGCTTATGCACAGGCTTCAACAGACGCTCAATCAACGCCTGGACATAAGCCCATTTGCCAATCCGCCGCTTCAACCACGGCCGCACCCGCGCCACCGCATCAGCCTCCACGCCTGCGCCCGCCATGAGAAAGAAGGCGGCATGCCCGCTATCCGCACTGCCGTGCCCGTCAATCTGACCCAATTGAATATCCGTTCGCCGCCAATGCCGCCATGCATCAACACTGGCATCCTGCCCCAGTTCGACACCTGCCTGACTTAAACTCCCGGCGGGCAGTAGTCCGGGCGTCACCCGTTTTGGTGCGGATTGCAACGCTTCCCGCCATGCGCCATCGCCACCGACAATGATGACCAACCCTTCCCCGGGCAATTCCCGCCGCCAGTGAACGATGTCGTCCTGATCCCGTGTTCGGATCAAATGATCATCTGGAAAGGCTGCTTCAATCCTGCGTTCGTACTGACCCGCTCCACCTGACCCGGTACTCATAAGCCATGTCCGAAGCGAAACGACAGGATCGCTTTCCCCCTCGTCCATCAGTGCTGTTTTTCCTTTCCAACTTTCAACTTTCCCCCTGCAACTCAACCCTCGTTACTCAGCACTGGTTTTCATCTTGTCTGATCATTCTGAATGTTTCTTCGTAAATATGACGCCGGGGACCAATGGCAATCATTTC
>BTQQ01000164.1:0-3580 GCA_036985955.1 Zetaproteobacteria bacterium
ATGGCTGTTTATGCTATCGGGGATATTCAGGGTTGCTACAAACCTCTGAGAAAATTGCTGAAGAAGGTTCAATTTAATCCTGAAAAGGATGTGTTGTGGTGCGTGGGTGACCTGGTCAATCGAGGCCCCGATTCACTCAAGGTGTTGCGGTACCTTAAATCGTTGGGCGATGCGTGTGTCTGCGTACTTGGCAATCATGATTTGCATTTATTGGGGCAGGGAGCAGGGGAGCGGCCATACCGGCGTGATACCTTGCAGGAAGTCCTGGCTGCGCCGGACTGTGATGAGTTGATGGACTGGTTGCGACACCGGCCATTATTGCACCACGACACGAAGCGTGGGTGGTGCATGGTGCATGCCGGGTTTCCGCCTGACTGGACTCTGAAGAAGTGCAAAAAACGGGCGAAAAAGGCGGAAGAAATACTTCGTGGTAAGGAATGGATGGAATTTTGCCGTCATATCCATGCCCAGGATTTTCCGGTATGCGAACCGACCGGAAAAGGTATTCCACGGCAACTGTTTACCGTGGCTGCATTCACGCGTGTGCGCTACTGCACACCGGATGGATGTTTTGACTGGCGCAACCGTTCCGGTGAACCGGGCAAGAACGAACGTGCCTGGTATGTGCATAAGAAACTGGCATGGCGTGATGATTGCAGAGTGCTCTTCGGTCACTGGGCGGCGAGGGGACTGGTGACGGATCAACCACATGTTCTCGGGTTGGATTCAGGGTGTGTGTGGGGCGGGAAGCTGACACTGGCGCGGCTGGGTAAAAAGAAGGTGGTGTTAAGCTCCGTGGACTGCCGGGCCTGTCAGTCGCTGTAGGAATCTGAAGATACGGAAGGGTTTAACCTGAACTATTCATGAATAGTTCAGGTTAATACCTCATCTTCGAATACTGCGATGACAGGCGCATGATCCGAGTACCATGCACCGGTAAAAACCGATATCTCCTGAATGGATGTTGCAATGCCGGGAGTGCAGATGTGATAATCGATGCGCCAGCCGACGTTTTCCTCACGGGCGCGGCCACGATTGGACCACCATGAATATTGTTCTTTTTCCGGATAAAGCTGGCGGAAAACATCCACAAATCCGGCATCATTCAATAAGCGGTCCATCCACGCGCGCTCTTCCGGAAGGAACCCGGAATTCTTCTGATTGCCGCGCCAGTTCTTCAGGTCGATATTATTGTGCGCGATATTCACATCGCCGCACAGGATGATTTCACGTCCTTCGTTTTTAAGCCGTGTAATAAATGGCAGAAAGCGGTCCAGAAAGGTGTATTTGACGGCTTGTCGTGTTTCCGAACTGGAACCGGAAGGAAAATAAACGCTGATGACCGAAAGCTTCCCGAAATCAGCCTGGATATAGCGGCCCTCCGCATCCATGTCGCTCCAGTCTGTGCCGGGGTCAACCTCGTCCAGACCGATATGAATTGCATCCGGCTTACGACGTGAATACAGGGCAACACCGGAATAGCCAGGTTTCCCGGCGAAATGATAATAATGGTGGTAGCCGCCGGGTTTGGCTTCTTCGGGAATCTGGTGTTCGTGCGCCTTTAATTCCTGCATGCACAGGATGTCCGCATCCTGTTTGGCAAACCAGTCCCAGAATCCCTTGCGGGTAGCTGCACGGATGCCATTGACATTGAAGGTGATAATCTTACTCATGTTGCCAGTTATGGATGGCCTCGATGTAAGCGGCTTCTTCTTTCAGTTTCTTCACCTCGGGGATAAAGACGCTCATATTTGATGATTGCAAATGTTCAAGCCAGCCAGCGAGGAATTGCAACCGGAGTTCATTCATCATTTCAGTATTTTTCACGGCTTTTTTGCCGACATAATCCTCACTGGACGCGATTTCACCACGCACAGCAATGTCCAGGTTGCCAATAATCGGGCTTGCATGGCTATCCAGCGCACGGAAATTTCCGCCAGCGTCCAGATAGAGCAGCCAGGGCGTTCCGGGTTCGAGTCCGGCAATGCAATCAAGCATTTGTTGCTTGTCCGGGACAGGCGCGGGAGAGAGACGATGCAGTACGGCATGAGCAAAAATACCGCGCATCAGAAAATCGAATTTCCCCGCCTTGTTTTTTGCCGCCAGTACATATGTTTTGTCTTTCTTTAAACGGCGTCCGGCCCAGTCTTCCGCTGTTTCTTTGTCCGTGATGCGGGCATCATGTTTATCCAGCGGCTCGGCATACACACACGCCCGCCATGTTTCTTCATCTTCCAGCAGTCGCCATGCATGGCTGCCGGAGGCATCCAGTGCATCAATACTAAAAAAAGCGCTCCGGGGAACCTGTTGCGCAGCCCGTTTGCTGCGTTGCGCGGTGCTCACTTCCTCACCATATCCTTACATATGCCTCGCTTGCTGCGCTCCGTGCGCCTTGCAACCGGGCCGCTCACGACGGTTCTCGATGTGCTTTTAAGTTTCAAGGAAGCTCATCAATCACGGGCATTTTTGTTTCCGCATCCAGCCGCAGGCAAAGTTCGCCCTTAAGCATACGCAGCATGTCATGGCCGACCAGTTCCTTACGCCAGCCATGCAGGCATGGATTATCCGGCAGGTTATCCATGGAGAATGAACCGTGATTGGCCCAGGAAGCCAGTGCCGCAATATCCTGTTTGCTGGCAAGAATATTGGAAGCGATCCTGATCTCTTCCGCACGCAATCGGACCAGCGCGGAAAGCAGCTCCAGCCGCATTTCCGTTCCCTCGCTGTTGCGGGGCGATGTCTTTGGACGCGGCCATTCGGATTCCGAACACTGCTGGCCCTGTTTCCATGCGTGCAGTATAGCCTCGCCAAAACGTCGTGTTACGCCGCTATTCAGGCCCCGGATAGCAGACAATTGCTCAAATGTCAGTTGTGCTTTGCGGGCCAGCGCCAATAAGGGCTCATCCGCCACAATTCTGCGGCGGGGAGTATTTTGCTTTTGTGCCTGCCGTTCACGCCATGCTGCCAGTTCGCGCAGGACAGCCAGTTGTTTCGGCTTGAGTTTATTGACACCCTTGACGCGCCAGAAAACGCTTGCCGGATCGTTGTCATAGGTGTTTTCGGAACACAGCGTGGCCTGTTCTTCCTCCATCCATCCCGACCGTTCGTGCGCTTGTAGTTGTTCTCGTAAATGCTGATATACAGGCATGAGGTAAATAACATCGTCAGCGGCATAGACTATCTGCGCGGGACGCAATGGCCGTTTCAGCCAATCGGTAAAGGATTCGGATTTGGGCAGAGACTTACCCAGTATCCGCTGTACCAGATTACCAAATCCAACCTGTAAACCAAAGCCTAGCAGGGCGGCTGCAATCTGGGTGTCAAACAATGGCAATGGTAATGATCCGCTTTCCTTGAGGATAATTTCCGCATCTTGCCGTACGGCATGGAATACCTTGAGGATGTCCGGATTGTGCATCAGCGCCCAAAGTGGAGATAAATCGGAGAGGGCAACAGGGTCAATCAGATAACAGGCTTCCTTTGATGCGACCTGAATCAACGCAAATTCAGGGTAATAGGTGGACTCGCGATGAAATTCCGTATCCACGCAAAGTACGCTGGCGTTTGCCAGTTTCCGGCA
>BTQQ01000165.1:0-3480 GCA_036985955.1 Zetaproteobacteria bacterium
TCCACATAACCGATGGAGGTGATACCGAGTCCCAGCATTTCGGCATCGGCATGCGTTGAGTAACCCTGGAAATTACGGTACAGCTTGCCTTCTCGCTGGGCGATGGTCAGTTCATCATCAGGCTTGGCAAAATGGTCCATGCCAATAAATACATATCCTGCTGCAAGTAAACGACCAATGGAGAGTTCGAGGATGTTTAGTTTTTCAGTCGGCGACGGCAGATCGGCCTCGTTGATGCGCCGTTGCGGCATGAACATTTTGGGTAAATGTGCGTAGTTAAAGAGCGCAATGCGGTCCGGGGAGAAATCAATGATGGTGTCCAGCGTGCGGTTGAAGGTTTCCGTTGTTTGCAACGGCAGGCCATACATCAAGTCAATGTTGATCGACTGAAAACCGTGCGCCCGTGCTTCTTCAAGCACGGTCAGCGTTTCTTCTTTGCTCTGGATGCGGTTGACGGCCTTCTGCACGGCAGGCTCGAAATCCTGAACGCCCATGCTCATACGGTTGAATCCCACGTCACGCAGAATGTGGACGGTATCGTCGTTGCATTCGCGCGGATCAATTTCGATGCCGTATTCACCATCTTCATCAGCTGCAAAATGAAAACGCTCATGCAACTTCGACATAAGTTCACGGATTTGCGTTTCATTCAAAAACGTGGGGGTGCCGCCACCCCAATGCAGTTGGGAAATTGTACGATGGTTACCGATGGCATCGGCCAGCAAATCAATTTCCTTTAGCAGGTGCTCGACATAGGGCAGGGCGCGTTCACGCTGTTTGGTGACCACTTTGTTGCAGCCGCAGTAGTAGCAGACCGTGTCGCAAAAGGGCACATGCATGTATAGCGAAATCGGCACGTTTTTGCTCGCAGCCCGTTGAAGGCTGCTTGCGTAATCCATTGCCCCGATACCTGTATGGAACATCGGGGCTGTCGGGTAGGATGTATAACGTGGTCCTGCCTTGTCGTATTTGTGAATCAGATCAAGGTTGAACAGTTCATCTGCGTGTGTGTTTTGGGTCATATGCGCGGCATGCTAACCGTTACCCAACTTGCGGGAAAGCCAGTCGCGGGCGCCGGATGCATCGTTGATTTCGCCATCCAGCTGTGCTTCATAAGCCTGCGTGAGCAGACGTCCCATCGCCGGCCCCTGTTTCATGCCAAGTTCGAGCAGCATCCTGCCGGTTGCAAGTGGTTCCGGTTCGTTGTTTTGCACCGCCATTTGCCGGGCTTTTTCGAGCCAAGGCAGCGCTGGCCGTGCTGGAGGAAGTGGTGCGCGTCCCGACGCATCGGCTTCGACCAGTGACTCCCACAATTCAATGGATGCAGGTTCCAGCCGGTGCGCCAGCCGGCGCACGGCGCGTGAAGTGGGTTGACCATGCAAATGCACCAGATGTTCCCGTATCAGTGGAATAACATATTGTGACACGCGTTTTGGCGCACCGATGGCAGCGAGAAATACCCGCGCAGGCTCTTCGCCTGCCTCGCTGTGACCTGTAGAGCGAATTCGTTGGGTTTCATGCGTGAATGTCGTGGACGGTTTTCCCAGATCGTGGCATAGCGCGGCAAAGATCAGGTGCTCGCGTGTTTCATCTCCCGGATGACAGCGTTCAGCGATTTTCACAGCCTGATCCACCACCAGTTCTGTGTGTATCCATACGTCGCCCTCGGGATGCCATCTGGGATCCTGTACACACCCTTTGAGCGCAGCCAGTTGTGGATACAGCTGTAGCCAGCCACTTTCATTCAGGACATTCAGGCCAAACGAGGGGTGAGGGGCATGTGCCCATTTTTGCCATTCGCACCAGATGCGTTCTTTCGACAATGTTTCAGCTTCGGGCAACAGGCTTTGGCACAGTGCTTTCGTATCCTTATCCAGTTTCAGACGGTAGCGGGCGGCAAACTGCATGCCACGCAGCACGCGCAGGGGATCTTCCGCGAAGGCTTGGGACACATGCCGCAGGATGCCTGCTTTCAGGTCGGAGCAGCCACCGTGAAAGTCCAGAAACTCGGCATTCAGAGGGTCGAGCATCATGGCATTGATGGTAAAATCGCGCCGCAGACTGGCTTTTTCAGGGGAAATGTCAGGATCAGAGGTTACGGCAAAAGCCTTGTGCCCGAGTCCTGTTTTTTGTTCGGTCCGGGGCAGGGCGATGTCGATGCAGAGATCATCTTTCCATAATTTAAATACGCCAAATTGTTGCCCGACGAATTCAACCTTGCCCAGTTTACCGAGTGTCTGGTGTAAATTGTCAGGTTGCAGGCCATAAACCTCGATATCCGGATCCTTCGAGATTTGTCCAAGCAATAAATCGCGTACTGACCCACCGACCAGCCATGCGCGGCCACCAGCATCCGCAAATGTCCGGCACACATCCACAACGGTGGGTGAAATGTGGTCAATATCCAAATCTGGCATGCCGCATT
This sequence comes from Zetaproteobacteria bacterium, assembly GCA_036985955.1. Classification (GTDB taxonomy): domain Bacteria; phylum Pseudomonadota; class Zetaproteobacteria; order Mariprofundales; family Mariprofundaceae; genus JAUZQZ01. The sequence continues at coordinate 2,426 of BTQQ01000165.1, forward strand.
GTCCCGTTCGACGGCCTGTTCGACAAGGGGGCTTGGCAAGGCTATGTTCATGCTATCGAAAATTCCAGGGAGGTTGCCATGCGCTGGTCGAAAACCAAAGATGAGAGTGAAGCTGCGTTCCATCGCAAAAAAGTGACGGTGGTCGGGGCTGGAAATGTCGGTGCAACAGCGGCATTCCTTGCTGCCCAAAAGGAGTTGGCCAATATCGTTCTGATTGATGTTGTCGATGGAGTGCCGCAGGGCAAAGCGCTGGATATGCACGAGGCATCGCCGATTCAGGGATATAACGCCATTGTCCACGGTACCCAGGATTATGCCGATACGGCCGGTTCCGATCTGGTGATTATTACCGCCGGTATTGCGCGCAAGCCGGGCATGAGCCGGGATGATCTGCTGTCCACCAATGTAAAGATTGTTTCCGAAGTGACCAAAAGCATTGTCAAATATTCACCCGATTGCGTGATTCTGGTGGTGACCAATCCGTTGGATGCCATGGTGTATACGGCGCTGAAGGTTTCCGGATTTCCCAAGCAGCGGGTCATCGGTATGGCCGGGGTGCTTGATTCAGCTCGAATGCGGGCATTTATAGCTGATGAAGTGGATGTATCGATTGAGGATGTAAACGCTTTTGTGCTCGGTGGACATGGCGACACAATGGTGCCGCTGCCACGATATTCCACGGTGGCGGGTATTCCGATTACGGAAATGCTCGAAAAAGAGCGTGTGGATGCCATTTGCGAGCGCACGGCCAATGGCGGTGCGGAGATTGTCGCCTATCTGAAAACCGGCTCTGCCTTTTACGCACCCGGAGCGGCAGTCGTCGAAATGGCAGAGGCGATTCTGATGGATAAAAAAAGGATTCTTCCCTGTGCGGCTTATCTTGAGGGTGAGTATGGCGTGGATGGTTATTATCTGGGGGTGCCGTGCAAGCTTGGCGGCAGCGGCGTAGAGGCCGTGATTGAACTGGATTTATCCAAAGAGGAATCGAAAGCGCTGCATCATTCCATGGATGCAGTGATTGAACTGGTAAAAACTGTGGATGCCCTTGGCCATTT
>BTQQ01000166.1:0-3461 GCA_036985955.1 Zetaproteobacteria bacterium
TGGCCGGGCTGGCATGCGGGCATGACACGGCCGGGTGCTTTATATGCATCGGTGATGGCAGGCGTCATTGCCGCAGCTTTTTATTCCGGCAATAACCTGTTGTATTTGTGCGCCGCCATGCTGGCCAGCCTGGCCATCGCGGCACTCGTGCATGGCGTGTTTGTATTGCTTGCGGTTCCTGATTTTTCCACCTGTATGCCTGAAACATCGACGGCAGGAGGTGTGACTGTGGCCCGGCGCACACTTGCTGGAAAGGCTGCCGCGTCCGCAATAATCCACGCGGCGTGGCAGGGCAATGGCCGGAATGAGGAGTGTACGATCCGCCTTGCCGGCGAGACGGCATTATTGATGCGCTTGCATGCGCCGTGCCGTGGCCTGTTTTCCTTTTCCTCTCTGTTGCTTTCCACAGAGGCGCCGCTCGGCTTATGGCGGCTGGAACGAAGACTGGACACGGCCTGCTGGACATGGGCGGTTATTCCGGAAGCTGTGCCAATATCCAACCTGCCTTCTCACAGGCCATACCATACCGGAGAGCCGGGAAACCATGAGGGCGAAGAATGGCGTGACCTGCGAGGTTACTATCCCGGTGACATGCCCTCCCGGATTCACTGGCGCAAATCCGCGGCGAGCGAGTGGAATACCGGGGCGTGGATGGTCAAACGCTTTGCACAGCCGGAAGCTTTGGGTGCAGAAGAGATGTTGCGGGTAGATTTGCGGGGACATCCCGGCCCTGCATTCGAACGGTTGCTGGGGCAAGTCGTGGGCTGGGTTCAGGAACACCCCGAAGGCAGGCTTATTCTGGGATGCAGGGGATTTGATCTGGGTGAAGAAAGCCTCCATCAGCCCGTCTGGCAGGCCATCGCTTCGGCACAGCCCGAATCCAGCCCACCTGTCGGCGATGGTGGCATGGTACTGACGAGCCATGCGGTCTGAAACACTTCTTCAGGCCGAACGCCTAACGCTGGGCGTATTGTCCTGCGGTGTGGCGGCACTTGCCTTTTCAGACTTTGTCAGCCCGGCGTACTGGTTGCTGGCTACAGGGGCAATTCTTTTACGGTTGGTGATCGGGCCGCGTTTCCGTTTGAGCGAGATGCATGCCAGTTTACTGGGCTGGGCGGGATTTTTCTGGGTGGGTCTGGAACTGGTATTCGGGCGTGCATGGATCGTTGCTTTCACCGATTTTCTTCTGATTCTTTCGCTTGCCGTTTGCGTGGAAGCACCGACGCCACGCAATCATCTGCATCGCCTGATTACCGGCCTGTTTTTGATTCTGGCCGGTTCCGTACTCACGGACAGTGTACTCTACGCTTTGCCACTGGCGGGATTTCTGCTGCTGATGTGGCGAGCATGTCGCAGGTTGTATGGACTTGGTCCCGGCCCCGGTACGGGTGAGGGATTTATGAGATCCGATCTTCCTCTGGGTGGCTGGCGGCCTGATTTGCGTGCCTTTGCCGCCATGCTCACGGCAGCAGCAGTGTTGTTTTTTCTCGTACCAAGAACCGGGCCGGGATTGATGTTCAGGAATGTGCAACCCAAAATGGAGGCATCCGGATTCTCGGATACCGTTGAACTGGGCGACTTTGCCCGCCGACTTGATCCGGCGGTGGCCATGCGGGTGGAAGCTCCGGGTATGAACCCCTCCCGGGCCAAAGTATTTTTGCGGGGCCGCTACTGGCGTGGCGTTGCTCTCTCCCGTTTTGATGGCAGAAACTGGCGGCAGGTAGCAGATCCTCTGCATCGCCATTTCCGACCGCATCAGCCGGTCATAGTGACACAGGGGCAAAACGGACAGGTAATCGCGGTGTATCGTGAGGCTGTAGAACATCCTTATATCATGTTGCCGGATGGTATTTTGCGTGTGAACGATTTGCCGCAACCGGCTGGATTGACCGCCAATGCCAGCCTGAAGTTCAACCGTGTGCCGCAACGGCGGTTGCGTCTTGAAATGATGCTTGGAGAGGCTGATTTCGGTAAGTCCATGCGGCCACCTGTAGCGGAGGAAAAACGGAAACCCGAATCCGGGGTGATTGCCCGCTGGTCCCTGCAAGCTATCCGGGGGGCAACGACTGCCGCCGTGCAGGCTGAACGGCTGACACAAAAGCTGAAGGGCTGGGCCTATAATCTTGATACCCCGATTGATAAAAAACATCCGATAGAACATTTTTTATTGAAATCTCGTAGCGGGCATTGTGAAATGTTTGCCTCTGCGCTGGCGCTTTCCATGCGGAGCCTCGGTATTCCGGCGCGCGTGGTGAATGGATATTACGGTGGGGAATGGAATGACATAGGTGGATTTTTGCTGATCCGCCAGCAACATGCTCATGCATGGGTAGAGGCATGGGTGGGCAAACATTGGCAGCGATTCGATCCAACGCCAGCCTCGCGCTGGGCACTTTCCGGTGTTCGTTTCATACAATGGGATCACGCGTGGGAAACAGTGCGTCTGGCATGGTATCGTTATGTGCTGGAATTTCAGAATGAAGACCGTGGCGCCCTGCTGGGGTGGCTGAAAAAACGGCTCAAAGTGTACGGAGGCTGGTTGGTGGCTTCACTTGTTCTGGCATTTATGTTCTGGCGTGGTTTTTCGTTTGCAGGACGACGCGTGCGACCTGGCCGAAACACGGCATGGCGGTTACTTGACCGCTGGCTTGGCAAGCACGGTGTTGGAAGGGTGGCGAGCCAACCGCTACGCCTCGTACCCTTGCCACAGGATATAGATGCCCGGCTATGGCGGGGTTTTGTTGCTGATTGGGAAGCACAGGTATATGGAATAGTTGAGCCATGGAGCGGCAGGGAACTTAAACGCCAACTTCGTGCGCTTTCACCGGCGTCCTGATATATTTCGTAAAAATTTATTTGCCGGAGGGCTTTGTGGGATTGCTGGAAGGAAAAAAAGGGCTGATTCTTGGTATTGCCAATGGTAAATCGATTGCATGGGGTATTACGCAGGCTTGTCAGCGCGAAGGCGCGGAACTGGGGTTTAATTACCTGGGAGAGATGCTGGAGAAGCGTGTGCGGCCACTGGCGGAATCAGTCAATGCGACATTGATTGAACCGCTGGATGTCAGCGATGATACGCAACTGGACGACTTTTTTGCCAAGGTCGAGGCGAAATGGGGTAAGCTGGATTTTATGGTGCATTCCATTGCCTTTGCCAACAAGGATGCCTTGCGTACCCGTTTTTCAACCATATCGCGTGAAGATTTTCACCTGGCGCTGGATATCTCAGCCTATTCGTTCATTGCCTGTGCGCAGCGCGCAGCGCCACTGATGAAAGACGGAGGCAGCATGATAACCATGACCTATCTGGGTGCCGTTCGCACGGTGCCAGGCTACCATGTGATGGGTGTGGCCAAGGCGGCGCTGGAGGCATCAACCCGCTATCTGGCTCAGGATTTGGGACCGGACGGCATCCGCGTTAATGCGGTTTCGGCGGGGCCTATCCGTACGCTGGCAGCTTC
>BTQQ01000167.1:0-3405 GCA_036985955.1 Zetaproteobacteria bacterium
GGATGCACGATTGTAACCGGAATAATGTTTTCCAATCCCTTGAGTTTGCGGAAGATCAGCGTGCGGTGCGCCCACGGGCAGGCCAGGCTAACGTAGAGATGGTAGCGACCGGCTTCAGCGGGAAATTCCGCATTACCGATTTTACAGCGGAACTTCGACTTTGATCTGTGAAACTTGCCATCCTTTGATGCCCATTTGCCGTCATCGGTTTTCCAGACGCCCTCGATCAGCAGGCCCATATCAAATCCTTTCCAGTACAGGGTAGTCGGTATATCCGTGTTCATCGCCGCCGTAGAAGGTGGCCTGATCGGCTTCGTTTAGCGGTGCGTCACGACGGAAGCGTTCAGGCAAGTCCGGGTTGGCCAGGAAGGGTACACCAAAGGAAATGAGGTCGGCCCGGCCTTTGGTAATGGCTGCATTGGCGCGCTGCTTGTCGTAACCACCATTGGCGATGTAAACCCCGTCAAACCGGGTGCGAAGCTGTTGCATATCGAAGCCTTCGCAAGGTTCGCCTGCCATACTCACCTCCACGACGTGCAGGAAGGCCAGTCCCAGCCCGCTTAAGGCGGTGGCGGTGTGATCGAATGTGGCCTGCGGATCAGAATCGCTCATATCGTTGAATCCATTGACCGGGGAGATGCGCACACCGGTTCTATCTGCGCCGATTTCGCCGGTAACGGCATCGACAATTTCCAGCAACAACCTGGAGCGATTTTCCAGTGATCCGCCATAGCTGTCCGTTCTGTGGTTGCTGCCATCGCGCAGGAACTGGTCGATGAGGTAGCCGTTGGCGGCATGGATTTCCGCACCATCGAATCCGGCTTCTCTGGCGCTGGCAGCGGCGTACCGGTATTGTTCGACGATGCCGGAAATCTCGTCAGTTTCCAGTGCACGCGGCGTGACGAAGTCCTTCAACCCCTCATAGGTGAATGCCTGGCCGGCCGGTTTGACTGCAGACGGTGCCACAGGCAACTCACCGCCATGATAATCCGGATGTGAGATGCGTCCGCAATGCCAGAGTTGGATGAAGATGCGGCCGCCAGTGTCATGCACGGCTTTTGTTACCTGTTTCCATCCTTCAACCTGTGCACTCGTATGGATGCCCGGTGTGGACGGGTAGCCGATACCCTGTTCCGAGACCTGCGCGCCTTCCGTGACAATCAGTCCCGCGCTTGCTCGCTGGACATAATATTCACCCATTAGCGGAGTGGGAATGGTCTGTGGCGCACGATTTCTCGTCATCGGTGCCATGACGATGCGGTTGGGCAGTGTAAGACTGCCAAGTTGAATGCCTGAAAATAAATCGGTCATTTATCCTCCTGTTTTTTCTTCAGAATACAAAATAGTGCTTTGGGATTCGAATCCATGGTGCTTTCAAAAAATGAGTCGCGGTATTCAACCAGTTCAAATGTGTCGGAGAATATCTTTACGATATCCGCTGCATCGAAGCGATTCGGGGGGCCTATCTCGCATGTCTCCTGTTTGTGGAATGTTTTCAGAAGCAGAAAACCGTTTCCATCCAGTAAGTGAAGCACGGAACGCAGGTAATTCGGTCGCTGATCCGCATCAAGGACATGAAAACAGCCACGGTCTATGATAACGCCATACGAGTCACTCAGTTGTGTGTTCAGTATATCATCGCAGATGAATGTGACTGCCATACCCTCCTTCCTTGCGCGTTCGTCCGCCTTGCGCACGGCCGAGGGAGAGATGTCCACGCCTGTGGTTTCAAACCCAAGTCGGCTCAATTCGATGGCCTGCGTACCTGGGCCGCATCCTAGATCGAGCGCTTTTGCTGGCGCGATGGGTAGCATTTCGATGGCCCATGCGACATCCCTGTCCAGGTGCGGGCAGAACCACGGCATAGTCTCAACATCGTCGTCGCGATACTGTTCCTCCCACGGCCGTTTGATGCGTTCTGTATTCGTAGTCGATTCCATTACAGGCTATCGTGTGTGCCATCACAAAATGGCGGGGTTTTGGTGTGCTTGCACTGACATAACGCTACGTTCCGCTTTTCCGCAACATCGAATGCTACCGGTTCAAAATCCGTTCCCTCATGCGAACCATCGCAGAACGGTTGGTTCTTTGATCGTCCACAGGCGCACCAGTAGTAAGTTCCGGGTTCCAGTTCAATGACCTTGGGTTCTTTCGCTGCAATCGTTGGTTGACTCATATCAATCTCCTCTCGGTTTCGTGTATTCTGATTTCTTTTTTCTCAGCCGATCCAGTTCATGCTCTGTTACGCTCATCCAGACTCAGTACGCCCGCCCCATGAACGGCGAGTATGAACATGCCACCGGCAATCGAAAGATTTTTCATGAACATGATCATCTGCATCTGGTCGGCCAGGTTATGATGAAAAATGGCGGCGGATGTGAGCGAAAATACGCCCATGGCAGCGGCGGTCCAGCGAGCCTTCCAACCGAGAACCAGCATCAGGCCACCACCGACTTCCAGCAGGATTACCAGCGGTAGCAGCATACCGGGCACGCCCATGGCTTCCATGTAGCCCTGGGTACCGGCATAGGCCGTAATCTTGTGGATGCCTGCTATCAGGAAAAGCTGTGCCAGCAGAATGCGTCCAATCAGTTCAGTCCATTTCATGTGTTTTCTCCCTGGGGAATTGTATTCAGGGCAAGCCCTGAATACATCAGTGCAATAAAATCGTGTAAATCGGTTTCCAGGCGGTCCAGCGGATTACGCCTGAGGCTTAACGGGCTGTTGTAACGCAACAGTGCCTGATGCATTAAATAGGCCATGCGATGTGCGTCGCCGGATATGATGTCGCCGTTGTTCATGCCCTGTTCCAGTATTTCCGACATGGCATCAATGACCCTGTTTTCATAGGACAGAAGGATGTCGCGGTGACGGAGGTTGTTGAGTTCAACCAGTTCGAATAAATGGCGGCTATCCGAAAAATAAGCATGTGCCAGGCGTAACCGGGCCAGCAGGAAAGCACGCAAAGCGCCGCAGCTTGTCGATTCGGATGCCGCAGCCCGAAGACCTGCCTCCAGCTTGGCCGCCAGCAATTTTTCGGTGCTAGCCAGGGCGATTGCTTCTTTGTTTTTGAAGAAACGATACAGGTTGCCGACGCTCATGCCGGCGTCACGCGCAATCTCGGCCATGGTCGTTTTTCCATAGCCGTAGTGGGCGAAACGCTGTTCTGCTGCGTCCAGAATTTGTTCCATGGCATCTACGTGCATGCGCGGACATTATATAAGTGAAGATTGAATGTAAAGTAATTATCTTCATTATTCATACTTATAAAGCTTGATGGGTGGCTTTCCAGATGGTTGAGGTTGCTGGAATGATGAACATCAGAGCGTAATCTTTGCACCTGACGGTGTATGATTCCGGTTTTGCATAAATAGGACTTGTGTCAGGTTGCGGGCTAAGGAACCT
>BTQQ01000168.1:0-3401 GCA_036985955.1 Zetaproteobacteria bacterium
CCAGACGATCCACCCCGGCAACCAATCCCGGCACACCAGCGGATTGTGGCCCATCGATGCTGGATTTCGTTCGGTATACTTCACCATGGCCTGCCAGTTTCGGTGAGGTCTCGCGCGCATCAAGCATCACGTAGCGGTTCTCTTTGGCGATATAGAGTAGAAAAAAGCCACCACCGCCAATGCCGGATGAGCCGGGTTCGATCACGCCGAGTGCCAGTGCTGTGGCTGCTGCCGCGTCGAAGGCATTGCCGCCCTGCCTGAGCATCTGTATGCCCGCCTGTGCAGCCTCTTTCTGTGCGGCGACCACCATGCCGGAGTTCGGCGTTGTAGCAAATGCTGATTGGGAGCAAGTGATAAAGAATGCCAGAAGGATGATGGCAGTGATGTTTGTGTTCTTCTTTGCATGCCCAAAGAAGAACCAAGAAAAGGCACCCGCAAGACAGAAGTGTTTCTCCTCGCTTGCATGCTTAACATGGGCACAAAATAAAACACGAATTTTGTGCTTCATCCATGTTGAGCATACAAGCTCGGCACTTCTGTAAGCGGGGATCACGTTTCGACCTCATATTTTTTGAGCAGGCGATGGATGCCGGTCGGCAGGGCAAACTTCGTTATGTCCGAAACCCATTGACCATTGCCGGATGGCTTTGCTTCCAGGGCCTCGCCGTAAAGGTGTAGTCGGCGGTGGGTTAGCAGATGGACGTGCGTGGGTTCCTGTGCCGGAGGTTCGTCCAGTTCTATGATCGGTGGTGTCCATAATTCTGCCCAAATGCCGGAAGCCGGGCGTCTGGTAAGCCAGATGCCTTTTTCGGGATGAAGGTGCAACGTCACACGCCAGTGTACATCCATCACCTTTGTAGCCTTCCCGGGGCGCGCTGTTTCGACCGTACCAAACGCCGAGGGGCATTGCCTGGAGACCGGACAGCTACTGCAATCCGGTGTGTTCGGAGAACAGACAGTCGCCCCCAGTTCCATCATTGCCTGATTCCATAAAGCCGGGTTCTGAATTTGATCGATCGCCTGTTGTGCCCTTGCCCACAGGTCTTTTTCCGTTGCTTCCGGCATCGTATACCAGCGCCGGAGAACCCGTTTTACATTGCCATCGAGCACCGGTGTGTGTGCACCGAAACAGAAAGAGGCGATGGCTCCGGCCGTGGATCGACCGATGCCGGGCAGGGCAACGATGTCATCAAAGGCTTGCGGGAACTGGCCCTCATGTTGCGATACAATCCGTTGGGCAGCAGTATGGAGAAAGCGGGCGCGGCGGTAGTAGCCCAGCCCTTCCCATGCCTTGAGTACATCATCCAGCGAAACGGTAGCGAGACTTGTGATATCCGGAAAGCGCTCAAACCACGTAGCAAAACGAGGCAGTACCGTCTTGACCTGCGTCTGTTGCAACATAATCTCGGAAATCCAGACCACATAGGGCTCATGCGTCCTGCGCCACGGTAAGTCACGGGCATTTTTTTCATACCAGGCAACTAGAAGCCTACATTGAGCGGAAGACAAAACGGTCCTCCAGCACTTCAAAAGTGAGATAGAAACTGACCCGGTCCAGCCCCCACGATCTGGGCAATGGCCGAAACGGTGCTGCGGCATGAATGGCGGCTACGGCGCTTTCATTCAGCTGCCGGATGGGGCTGGGGCGTAGAATTTCGATGCCACCCAGTGAGCCATCGCGTTCGATGGTCAGGCGCATCAGCGCCCGGCGTTCCTCAGTGGGGTATTCGCGGTAATTGGCCTGACCCGGCCGCCATTGTTCCTCCAGCGCGCGCACCAGTAAATGGGCATAGGGCGCGAATTTGGCCTCGCGCGTGTTGATGGGGATATCGGCCTCGCGTGAGAGTGCTTTTTTCAGCCGTCGTTCACGCTCGAAATCGCGTGACAGTTCCGCCATCGCCATGCTGGATGGCATCAGGTTGGCCATAGGTATGGGTCGCCGCAGTTTGGGTTTCGGCTTTGGTTTCCGCTTTGGCGGCGGCGGTTTGGTATTTTCCAGCATGGGACCACGACGCGCCAGAGTGCGGGTGCGTTGCCGTGGTTCGGGTTTCGGTGCGGGCGGTGGTGTACGCGGAGCTTGCGGCGCAGCCGGCTTTGGCGGCTGACGGCGCTGGCCGATCATGGGACTGCGGGCCGCCCTGGTTAACTGATCCTGAGCGCGGGCGCTGGAACCTTGCGCTGTCCGGTTGGAGATAGCATCGGCTTTTTTGGGAGGTTTGGTGGGTTTCGTTTTTTCCGGGTTGAGTAGCACTACATCCATGGATTTCGGCAATTCGTGTTTAGGTAACGGCCGATCGACGTGTTGCCATACAATCAACATGGCCAGTAGCACATGGCAGGTGATAGACGCCGCAAAAGAGGCGCTCCAGCGTTTGCCCCCTGGCGTGTGTTCCGGTCTATCCATCGGTTTTGTAGCGTAAGCGGGGAGTAATATAAGCGGCGATGGCACCGTTAATCCAGCCGGTGACGCAGGAAATGAGCAGGAATGGCGGCAACAGATAATAAATCGCCGACTGCTGGATAAAGAGGGATTCCACCACCACAAACTGTGCCAGCATGTGTGCAATGGCACCCAGAAGGCTGACGCTGATGAGGCTGACGCCGGGCATCCAACGCCATGCAGCAAGCATGATAAAAGCAGCAGCCAATGCTCCGCTGAGGCTCATGACAAAGGTGGGTGTTAGCATGGTTCCGATTAACATGCTGCCCGCGAACACGCGGGTAATGGCGAGCGCCAGCGCTGCTCTGGGTCCGAGCAACACCAGTGTAATGAGGGTAATAACGTTGGCCAACCCCGGCTTGAGCCATGGGCCGAGACCGGGAAGGCCCGCTTCCAGCACATGCATGCTTACCGCCAGCATTAGCAGCGACATCCATTGCGCCTTGTGTTGCAAATCTTCCAGCGGTGGCCGGGTCAGCATGGTTTTATTTATGAAGGTATTAGTAGCCTGCATCACGCTACTCTACCACGGCATCGAAGCGCTTGGCATCGCCGCTGATGGCTACCAGAATCCGATTGGGCACGCAGGCAATGATGTCGCCGATTTCGTGTTTGTGGCCGGCGAGTATGCAGAGCTTGTTGCGGCATGGAGACTCAAGGAAATACACGCTGTTGTCGTCAATCACTATTTCGGAGTCACCCAATTCTCCCCTCGCTATAAAATGGACCGGCTTATGTGCATGCAGAGGATATTGCGCCAGTTGCGTCTGACCATGATAGATGGTGACCATCGCCTCTCCCTTACCTGCCAGCGCATGCACGAACTGCCATGAAATTCCAATACCAGCCAGTACCAGCAGGAGCAAAAGACGGTCGGCCCATGTGCCTTTCATGACCTGTCTCAGACTCGGGCGTGGCGGAGAATCAGGGGTTGGTCTTGCCATGTGGCATACTGTAGCAG
>BTQQ01000169.1:0-3350 GCA_036985955.1 Zetaproteobacteria bacterium
CCACTACCATCCTCCTTGCGCTTACTGTATGACCCTCTACACTGTCTGATGAAGACATCAGGCTCTCACATGTCTATCACACATAGTGGGCGGGAGGATTAGTTCATTGCGTTATTTTAATCAGGATCAAATCATGGCTGGCGCTCGTAGCGCCCTGAAACCTTCACTCATTATCACCATGGCAGGCACCATTATTATCGCGGTGGTCATCTATGGTGTTTTTAGCATGAGCGGTGCTTCCGGCGTCGGCGATATTTTCCTTCGCTTTATCGGTGGAGTTGGATGCCTGCTGTGGACATTGTTTGGCCTGACGGCGCTGGCCCGGCAAGTACATGTTGGCATGCAGGGACAACCCATCCCGAACACCAAACAGGCTATGTGCTTTGCGTGGTCGCGTATCCAGTCTCTTCTATTGCTGCCGGCCTGGGCCGTAGGTGGCCTGCTGGCGCTGTTGCTGGCCGAGTTGTTGATTCTGGTGCTGGCCAAGATTCCGGGGCTTGGGCTGGTCTGGCTGGCGTTGGCCGGCGTGCCGTTACTACTGCTTAATACCGTGGTAGCCATGGCCTTGTTATTGGCGCTGTTCAACATCGCCGCCCGCGTGGCGATCTCAGAAGCAGATGCCGGCGCTCTGCGTGATATTTTATGGCGGCTGTTACGCCAACGATTGCCGGAACTGCTGATTTACAACCTGGGGGGCGTACTGGCAACACTGTTTGTTGCAGCACTGGTTCTTTCCCCTGTCTGGCTGGGACTCCAGATTACCTGGGGACTGAGTCACATTGTGGCAGGGCCACAGGTAGAAGCCATTCAAGCGTCATCAGGATTTTGGGGAGGCATTGCGCACCTCGTTGCTCTGGTTGTTTTTGGCGGTTTGTTTGCCGCCATTGTCAGTATTCCAGGAATCGTGATTACCCATATGACGCTTCTGGTACACATGGAACTGGATGAGCCAAAAGCAAAGAAAGCTGCTGCAGGCAGAAAGCGGACGGGAACACCCCGGAAGGCGCCGACACGTAAAACCGCAGGTCGGACAGCAAAAACGGCCACACCCCGTTCCAGAAAGAAAAAGGAAGAGGCCGCTGGTGAAAAGGCTAGCGAAAAAGGCACTGCTGCCGAAGCAGCTTCATCCAAGCCCGCCCAATCCTGATTAAACAGCCTTGATCGCAGACCGCCAAATCGCACTTGAAGCTGCGGCAAGCCTGCCTGCGGTTTTTTTTGATACAGCAAGGCTGCACCCCAGCCGTCCTGCCCAGTGGCACCGAACAGATCAAGGCTATGTTCCTGTTACATACGAACATTTATACTCGCGTATCTGCCATGTCGCCACAGGCTTGATACGAGTCGGCGTTAAGCCGGGCGACCGCGTGGCGCTGCTGATGGAAAACATTCCGGAATGGGCGGTAGCCGATTATGCCATTCTGTCCATTGGTGCGGTTACGGTGCCGTTGTACTGCTCCTACCGGCCACAGGACATGGCGTATGTGCTGCAGGATGCCGGTGTCACAATTGCCATAACATCGGGCGGCAAGGTTGCCCGGCATCTGCTCAATGTTGCCGATACCTGTCCAAAGCTGAAGGCCGTATATGTCATGGAAAAGATGGCAGACGGGGACAAGTTGCGTTTGTTTACCGAACTGGAGGCGGGCGAAGTGGATGTGACGGGACTTGAGGCTCGTCTGAAAAGCGTGGGCCGCGATACGTTGGCAACACTGGTTTACACCTCTGGTACTACGGGCGAACCCAAAGGAGTCATGCTCTCGCATGGCAATATCATGGCCAACCTGAAAGCCATTCCCGGTGTTTTTTCATTTAAACCTGATGACAAAATGTTATCTTTTTTACCATTGGCGCATGTACTGGAACGCATGGCAAGCCATTTTCTTCCCTACACATTCGGTATTTCCGTCGCATTCGCCGAACGTCCGGATACCGTGGCCAAAAACATGGCCGAGGCCAAACCCACCATTCTCATTGCCGTGCCCCGATTGCTGGAAGTGATCCGTAGCCGGATTCTGGGCCAGGTGGCCAAGCAGTCCGCTTTTAAGCAACGCCTGTTTCGCCAGTTTCTGGCGTTGGGGGCGAAGCAGGGAAACACAGCGTCATGGTGGGCCGGTGTTCGTTTTCGTTTGCTGGATCGGCTGATCGGGCAGAAAATACGGGATCGTTTTGGCGGCAAAATCAGGTTGATGGTTTCAGGCGGAGCACCGCTGAGTGTGGAAGTAGCCGAATTCTTCGGAGCCATAGGGCTGCCCATTCTGGAAGGTTATGGCATGACAGAGGCCGCACCACTCATTAGCGTTAATCCTGTGGACGACAGGCGCTTGGGTTCAGTGGGTAAGCCTGTGATAGATGTGGAGGTGCGCATCGCCAATGATGGCGAGATTCTTGTCCGTGGTCCCAATGTGATGGCGGGTTACTGGAAGCGGCGAAAAGAAACCCATGAGGCCATTGTGAAAGGCTGGCTGCATACCGGCGATATCGGCGAACTGGATGAGGACGGTTATTTACGCATTACCGACCGCAAGAAGGATTTGATTGTGAATTCGGGTGGTGAGAATGTTGCACCACAACGTATTGAAGGCCTTCTGGTGGCCGAGGAAATGATTGAGCAAGTGGTCGTTTATGGTGACCAGAAACCGTATCTGGTTGCGATGATCATGCCGGCGGAAGAAGCCTGCATGGCATGGGCGCATAAGGAAGGGCTGCCCGAAACGGATTGGGAACACCTGGCAGAATCTGATATTCTACGCAAGACATTGCAAACCCGCATCAGTGAGCACCTGAAGGGATTGGCCCAGCATGAGCAAATCCGGCGTATTTGCATCCACCCGCAGCCATTGACTATTGAAGAGGGTTTGCTCACCCCAACCATGAAAATCAAACGCCGCAAGGTGCATGAACAATTCAGGGAAGTATTGGAAGGCCTTTACTAATCTTGTTCATCAAATGCTCCATGAGCAGTTTGAAAGAAAACCTCACAATCAAAGACTGATTGAAACTGTAAAAAGTCTCCGTTCGCAATAGCGACAATAAGTCTTTACGACTTCATCAAGGTTGTGGTGGGTAAAAAACCACATCAAGGGAGGGATGATCATAGACCCAATATGGATCAAGGGTGTCGATGCATGGCTTTCCGTACTGCTGTTGATTCTTCTGACTGTCCTGATTGTTGTCGGTTTCACTCTGTTCATCATCGACATCACGCAAACGAAAAATGCCATTCGGCGTAATTACCCATTGATTGGACGTTTTCGGTTCCTTTTTCAACATCTTGGCGTGTTCTTCCGCCAGTATTTCTTTGCCATGGATCGGGAAGAGATGCCGTTTAACCGCGCCCTGCGTGAATGGGC
>BTQQ01000170.1:0-3309 GCA_036985955.1 Zetaproteobacteria bacterium
GCCGCGAAGTGATTAAGAAATACCGGAAGAATGAACAGTGTGCAAATTAGGGTAAAAGAGATACCCAGTGTCAGCAACTGGCCCATACTGGCCGTGCCCTGATGCGCGGAAAAGGAAAGATTGCCAAAGCCACAGATGGTGGTAAGTGCGCTCAGGATTACAGCCTTTGAGGTACTGGTAGTCAGCAGGTGATGGTCAGTTGTGCCTTTCATCTGCATGAAACGGAAGCGCCGCACCATGTGGATACCGCTGTCTACACCGATGCCCAGGAGTAGCGGCAGGGCGATGACATTGGCAAAATTGAGTGGAATGCCAAGCAGAACTGCCGTAGCGCCTGTCAGCACGCCGGCCAGCATGAGTGGGAGTAATACCAGCAGAACATCCTTTACATTGCGTAACAATAGAATCAGGAGCAAAGTAATAAGGATCAGGGCAGTGATTGATGCCTGACGGAAGGCATGAATGACGGCGTTGCCGGCTTCCAGCGTGAATACCGGCGCACCCGTTGCATTCGGCGCAATGGTGCGGACTTGCGCGACGAAGCGGCGCAGGGCATGGATATCACTGATATCCTTTTTCGGCGTGACTTCGATTCGGTATGTGCCATTCGGGCTGACCCAGCGTCTGCGCAGCGATTCCGGAATACTGCTTTTGCTAACTGCCTGTGTTTGCAGGGCGGTGCGCAGGAAATCAAGGGTAGCGGGCAGGGTGGTGAGCAGGCTGATTTTAAGTTTGGCAAGGGTGGCGCTTTGTGCGGACGGTTCTTCTGCCTCAACCCTGCCAAGGAATGTGCTCAGTGTTTCGTGCAAAGCCCGGAATGCGCCTGTATTGCCGGGAGGGGTAGTAACATGCAGATACTCAGCCAGCGAGCGGTCCAGTTCACGCATGGCTGTGATTTGTTCGGAGGCAGTGGGTGGCGTATCAGGCTTGCCGGACGTGCCCGGTCCGAGTATCAACGTCATGTCATCGATCAGGTCCAGTTTATCGTTTTGTCTTTGTGGGATAAAATCAAAGATCGAAATGGCTTTGTCTACGGACTGGAGTTTGCCAATGCGCTGCTCCATCTCGTGCGCATTGTCCGCATTCCGGGTCATCACCATGATGCTGGATGGCGAAATGGTGTGACGGGCAATCAAATCCTTGTAGGCGATGACTGATTCACTTTGCTGATCGCGCAGGTTGATGGGGTTGTAGTCGAAGCTCACTTGCGATGAAAGCCATGTGGCGCCAACGCCCAGCAATAGCGTCAGAATGAGGACGGAACGCCCGGAGTGTTCAAGCCAGTGATCAAACGTATACAACCATCCGGCCGTTGCGTTGCCGGTCGAAACGGTGGTTGACCTGCCATGATCCTTTGCAGGCCACAGGTGCAGAATTGACGGAAGCAGCGTCAGGGTTACGATCAGACTGATGAACATACCGGTGCCCGAGATAATACCCAGTTCGGAGATACCGGTGTAGGCGGTTGGTACGAAGCAGTAGAAACCCACCGCAGTGGTGGTAGTGCACAGTATCAGTGAGCCGCCCACGTCCTGCATAGATTGCCGTAGCGCTATCTCAGACGCTACACCCTTATCTTCCAGTTCCCGGTAGCGCAGGGACAGATGGATTGCGTAGTCCACGCCAAGGCCGATATAAAGCACGGCGAAGGCAACGGAAATAAGGTTCAAATGTCCAATGGAAAAAGCGGCGAAGGCGGCGGTGAGAGAAAGACCGGTAAGCAGACAAATCAGGGTGGCTGCTACCAGCCGGAAAGAACCCAGGCCCACAGTGAGCACGACACCCACCAGAAACAGAGCGAGAATGCCGGCAATTTTTGCTCCGTGACTTACGCTGATGAGTTCGTCGTGAGCCAGCGGAACACTGCCGGTAAGGCGGACCTTTAAACCGTGTCCTGCGTCAAGATGAAGATTTTTTATAGTGGTGCGTATGGCTTGCATGGCGGGTTTCGCTGCCAGCAGTTCGCCGAAATCCATGTGCGGCTGGATCAGGATAAATTGCTGCCGCCGGTCGGAAACCTTGCCTCCATCCTGCATCATTTCTTCCCAGGAAAGCCGATAGCGCCGCTGTTCGGTGTTTGCTTGCAAGGCTTCACGGACTCGAATCAGAATCGGCGTGATCTCAACTTCATCGCCATCTTTTACAGCATCCACGGCGCTTGTCAGCATGGAAAACAATCCGCGCAGGCTGGGATCATGGGTGAGTTTTCCAAGAAAAGGCTGGATTTTGGCGAGGTCTTCGCTCATCTGTTCCAGTTTATCCTGCTTCAGAAACAATAACGCGTGCTCTTCGAGAAAACGGTTGGCGCGTGGCAAATAGACGGATTTGAACAACTCTGGTTGCTTCCGCAAACGTTTTGCCAGACGTTTGGCGGCATCGCGCGCGGTTTCCGGCGTTTCTCCGTCGATAACGACCAGAATATTGTTCAGATATTGAGGGAAGGCATTCTCAAAAATATGATAGGTCTGGCGGAATGGAAGCTCGGCGGAAAGCATATCACGGGTGCTGGTATTGAAGCCCAGATGTCCGGCTGTGTAATAGAGCGAACCGCCGGTCAGTAGGAGGGATATGATCAGCACCCGTCCGGCGCACCTGCAGGTGAAGCCGGACCACCATATCAGGGACCGCTTTAGCGCATTATTCATCCTTTTATACATGGAATAACGGCCCTGATCGTGCCGATACAAATTTCAAGGTACGTGTCGCGGTATGAAAATGAGAGCCCAACCGGATCAGTTGTGGCCACAAGCGGGGCTGGCGGACAAAGGCGGGAAGCAGGCGCTGTATTTGGAGATGTCCCTTGTTATCCATTGTTTCTGCAATGCAGGGAGGAAGTTCTTCGTCTGCGGTATCGGCGACTGCCCGGATGACCATGAACGGGATTCCCGCCTGTTTAGCAACACGGCCAATTGCGGCGCTTTCCATGTCTACGGCAATGGCATTGAAATGGCACGCCAGTTCCTGTTTTTTTTTCGGTCCGGATACCATATTACTGCTTTCAACAAGCATACCTTCGTGCCATTTCAGCGTGCCGGGGAGATGATCCACCAAGCTCTTTTGCCAAATTTTATGGGTGTGAAGGGCTTGACCATCCTCCGTGAGAATGGTGTGAGGCAGTAACAGTTCTCCGGGGTGGATTTTCTTTGACAGTGCGCCTGCACAGCCCCAACTGAGAAGGGCTTCCGCGCCATATTCCACAAGCATGGCGGCTGCGGCCTGCGCCGCTTCCGGACCCATACCGGATACGGACAGCAATGGTTTTTTAGCTTGTTCCGATGGTAACGGATTCGATGTGTCCGACACATGCTG
>BTQQ01000171.1:0-3299 GCA_036985955.1 Zetaproteobacteria bacterium
GGTTAAACAGTCCAGCCACAATCGGCGGAAGAAACACCATAAGGCTCCTGAATCACCTGATTCCAGGCATCATTGGCCAGAATCAGCCCTTCCACCACCTGCCGCACCGCACCGCAGCCACCATCAAAGCCGGAAACCCAATCCGCATGTTTCAGCACCGACGGGTGCGCATCATTCGGCGCAAACCCCAGCGCACAATGCCGCATGGGTGGAAGATCAAGTACATCATCGCCCATGTAAGCACAGTTTTCCGCAAGCAATCCTGTGCCGGATAATAGTGCCTCCAACCCTTCCATCTTGTTCAGGCTGCCCTGCACCACATGCTCAATACCCAAGTCTGTCGCCCGGCTTTTGACCACGCCGGATGTGCGTCCGGTAAGGATGCCAACCTGAATTCCCGCACGTTGCAGCAATTTGATGCCATGCCCGTCCCGCACGTTGAATGCCTTCATTTCCTCGCCGATATTATCCATAAAGATGGAGCCTGCCGTCATTACGCCATCCACGTCCAGAATCAGCATGCGGATGGCGCGCGCCTTCTTCAGCGGAAATGTCCGGAATGATGCTTCACTCATGCCACACCCGCCCGCAGCAGGTCGTGCAGATGCACGACACCTGTCGGTTTACCGTTTTCATCCAGAACGAATACGGCGGTAATTTTTTTATTCTCCATCAAGCGCACTGCTTCGGAGGCCAGATGGTCGGCAGCAATGGTTTGCGGCGACCGATGCATCAGTTCGCCTACCGGTCGAGCAAGGTCCAGATCGCCAGATTCCATCATACGCCGCAGATCGCCATCGCTGATGCATCCGGCCAATCGGTCTTCCACCAGCACGCCGGTAATCCCCATGCGATGAGAACTCATGGTAACAATCGCATCTTTCAGCGGCGTGCCGGATTGCACCAGAGGCAACTCCGCGCCTTTATGCATTAAATCGCCTACTCGCATCAGTTTGCGGCCCAGACTCCCCGCCGGATGAAAACGTGCGAAATCATCCGGGCTAAAACCACGCTGCTCCAACACTACCACCGCCAGCGCATCGCCAAGCGCCAGCGCGGCCGTGGTTGAAGCCGTAGGCGCAAGATTATTTGGACAGGCTTCCTGCGAAACATTCACATGCAGCACCATATCGGCATGGTGACCCAACGTGGATTCCGGCTTGCCCGTGATGGCAATCAGCGGCGCTCCCATCCGTTTAATGGTTGGCAACAGCTTGACTACCTCATCGGTTTCGCCACTGTGCGAAAACGCCAGCACCGCATCGTGACGGGTTATCATGCCCAAATCACCATGCTGCGCCTCGGCGGCATGGACGAAAAATGCCGGCGTCCCGGTGGAAGCAAAGGTTGCGGCAATCTTCTTGGCAATGATGCCGGACTTGCCCATGCCGATCACCACCAGGCGCCCGTCCAGCTCGAGAATGCTTTCGACCGCCCGGCAGAAATCGTCATTGAGCGCATCCGCTGTAGCGGCAATGGACTGTTGCTCGATTTCGAACACCCTCCGAGCCTTGGCCAGCCAGTCCTGGGCATTTGCCTGAGGCATGCTCATCCCCAAGCCAGTAATGTGGGGCTCTGCGTCATGCGCTCCAACGCATGCTCTGTAATCTGTCGGAATCGTGGCATTTGCGCGACAGGTACCGGCTTTGCGGGTGCTCGTTTGATGGCCAGCGGATTCACAGCGCGGCCACGTACACGAAACTCGAAATGCAGATGCGGCCCCGTGGCAAGGCCGCTCATCCCCACATAGCCAATCACCTGTCCCTGATGTACGCGCGCGCCCCGTTTGATACCATGTGCGTAGCGCCGCATATGACCATAGGCGGTAGTATGATTGCTGTTGGCGTGCCGAATCAGGACAAAGCGGCCATAACCACCCTTCCAACCCACATATGCCACACGCCCGTCACCCACTGCATGGATAGGCGTGCCCGTGGACGCGGCATAATCCACGCCACGATGTGCCCGCGTATAGCCGAGAATCGGGTGTTTGCGCTTTAAACGGAAGCGCGAGGAAATACGCGTAAACTTGACCGGTGCCTTCAGATAGGTCTTACGCATGCTTTTGCCATCGGGTGTAAAATATTCCAACCGTCCATTTGGAAACCTGTAGCGTACAGCCTGAAAGAGATGCCCCTGATTGACGAATTCAGCCGCCTGGATAACCCTGTCGAGCAATATTCCCTGCCGGTCAAAGCGTTCCTGCAACAACACTTTGAAACGGTCTCCGGGCCGGAGATCACGGGCAAAGTCGACGTCCCATGCAAAGATATCCACCAGATTCATGGTAGTGCGGTCATCCATGCCGGTACGCGCCGCGGCGGCAAACAGGCTCTCTTTAATTTCCCCCTGAAAGACCAACTGCCGGGTAGAGGCAACCCGTGGTGAAAGTTCGGCCTGCCAGTCATTTTTCCGCAAGGTCAGGTGTAGAACATGACTGGTATCAACAGGGTAATAGACATCCGTATCGTCCCCCCGATCCTGCCGGTCAAAACCCCGGCCGGCAATGACCTGCCGCAGGGAATACACAGGTTGAGCCGCATCAATCATGCGGCTTATTTCGGCATAGGGAAACCCCAGCCGTGAAAGCACGGAAACGGCAGCATCCCCTTCCCGGATGATTTCTCGCCGCCATGTGGAATCCATCGTTGCGGGCTTGGCGGCCTCCGCGGCAATCCATTCCTCATGCGTAGCTGCCGTACTGGCAACGACGTTGTCTCCGCTACCGATCAAACCCCATATCAATCCGACACAGGCAATACTCCCCAGCAAGATACGCACCATAACACGGTTGGGCCGTGGAAATGCATGTTTACGCCTTTCCGCAGGAGCCTTGATGCTGTCCGCAAAATCCTGCTGCTGTATTCCGTTATATTGCAATCATCCTCCAAACCAGCGATGTTTAAATCCAGACATGTATGACAAGTTTTCGCATGCTCAAGGCAAATGTAAAGCTTGTCAAAGCCCCGGCATGAACCCTACCCTGCCACAACAAGTAATTATAAACTGTGACGGGAGGCCCTTATGCCCAGTTTTGACGTGGTTTGCGAAACCGATATGCAGGAAATGGACAATGCGGTAAATCAGACGCACAAGGAAATCACCACGCGCTATGATTTCAAAGGAGGTAACTCGAGCATCGCATTGAACGATGAAGGCATCACCATCATCGGCGATGACGATTACAAACTCAATACGGTGACTGAAATCCTGCGCGCCAAGCTGGTACGCAGGAATTTGGACCCGAAGTGCCTGGAATACGGCGAAGCGGAAGACGCCAGCGGCGGCACCAAGCGCCA
>BTQQ01000172.1:0-3299 GCA_036985955.1 Zetaproteobacteria bacterium
CGTGACAGCTTCGACATCCTATCCTCTGTGGTTTCCTGCAATAGCAAAATGTTTAACAAATTATCCTGAAAGCTGATATTACCCGTCAACTCGGCATGTGTTTCGCAAAGAAAGAGTGAATAAGCCAGAGGAAAAGCATCCCGGTTGCTGCCTGGCATGGAGGGGTCGAGTGAATTCCGGGCCAATAGAGATGGCTTGGTAACACGACCGTCCCCCGGCTCCAGCATCAATTTTCGATAATTCACGCCGCGCACACGATTCCTGATATTTTTCGGATGCAGGCGGATCACCACCTTGCCGCGCACCCGCTCAATGAGGCAGCGAGCAGGCGTCAGTTCGCAATCACCGCCGAATACGATGTAACGTACCGGCGAGTTCTTTAGTGGCACGGACATAGCCATATGGAAACGCCGCGCACGCTCAAGGTGCTTGGCAAAAAAACGTTCCAGTACACGCAGGTGTTGCGCGGCATCTACAGGACCCTGAAACCTGTGCCGGATTCTTGCGCGGGCATCAGGATCGAAAACAGACCACTTGAACCGTTTCCAGGTGCGAATATCGTACAGTTTGACATCTGCCTTCACGCCCTCAGGCGTAATCATCCAGTCGCGGGCCGGATGCGGCAGTAATTCATAGCTGCCCGGCATGGTGGTCATGACCTCGGTGGGAATCGAGCCGAAACCCAGTTTGTAACCCGTCAGGAAATATTGCAGGCCACTGACCGACCCCATGTTGGGAGCGCCGATCAGTACCACCTTGCGCACCTTGTCTGCACCGGCATTGTCCGGTCGGAAGGTATCACTACCCAGCACATCCCTTGTCCCATAGCGGATAAAATAACGCGTTAACAGTGCGCCCATGCTGTGTGCGACAATATCCACCTTAAGCTTCGGCATGTTGTAATCACGACGGATTTGCTCGATAAAAGCATCCAGTTTGGCCGCATTTCCGGGGATCTCCCGCCGCCAGTCATAAACAAACACATAATAGGCATGTGCCGTTGCAGCCTGTGGTTTACCCGTAATAGCTGACTCATATCG
The DNA here is from genome assembly GCA_036985955.1 of Zetaproteobacteria bacterium. Taxonomy (GTDB): domain Bacteria; phylum Pseudomonadota; class Zetaproteobacteria; order Mariprofundales; family Mariprofundaceae; genus JAUZQZ01. The sequence goes on from BTQQ01000172.1 coordinate 1,041, forward strand.
ACCCGCTTCATGCAGCGTTTTCACGATTTTACCGTAGTAGTCATGGCCGCCCACCCGGTCGAACAGGGCATAGGCTTCCGTACGGCCCGTACGCGTTTCCAGAGTGGCCGGATCAATATCAAGCGCCAGATCTTCATAACTGCTGAACAGCAGGCTCGATGTGTTCCCCGGCCAGATTTCTTTCCGGTCCTTGATGGTGCGGATTTTGGCCCCGAACACGCCGTGAATCACAACCACCGGATTCTGGAAACGCTCCGAAACACTGACTTCATACAGACGTTTTAAATCAGGTTGTTCACCCGCGCCATACACCTGTTGTATCGGTGCGACAAACGCCAGGACAATCAATCCCGATAATAAATGAGGTACAAGATATCGTTGATTCACGGTTTCCTTCCTTTCACTCCCTGTACAGGGTTCTGGCCGATGAGTCACACGCTTTGGGCGAAACATTACATGTGACAGCAATCTGTTCTCAGGTTAGATTAACCAAAGAGTCGGAGGGGAACAGGCTATGGAGGTTCACGATGCGATATACTAATACCTTCATAAATAAAACCATATGCAGCAAGCCGCCGGGCGGTCAGTCCGCAAGGCGCGTCGGCGCGAGCATAGCACGGCTATGGTAAGCCGACGCAACGTAGTGGATGGCCGCTCGGTGTCTCGCCCGAAGGGAGCCCCACAGGCGGCCCGGTTCCGCGTTACGGCGCTTGGCAAGGGATACACCATTCCCTGCGCACCGCGCCTTGATCCGAACCGCCTGTGGGGCTCTGCATGTAGCTTTATTTATGAAGGTATTAGCACCCTGCTTTTGGTTTCCCTATTCCTGTTTTATCCTGCAATGGCTGCAACGTCCGACCCGCTAACGCCACAGAATCATGTGGAACAGGCAACCTTTGCAGGTGGATGTTTCTGGTGTATGCAACACCCGTTCGATAAGCTGAAAGGCGTTATATCCACCAAAGCGGGTTATACTGGTGGGCAAAAATCCCAACCAACCTATAATGAAGTTTCCGCCGGAGGCACGGGCCATGCTGAATCGGTGCAGGTTGAATTTGATCCGTCGAAGATATCCTATCAACAATTGCTGGATGTGTTCTGGCGGCAAATCGATCCGACCGACGCAGGCGGTCAGTTTGTGGATCGCGGCAGCCAGTATCGAACGGTCATTTTTTATCACAGCGATAAACAGCGCCAACTGGCCGAGCAATCCAGGGATGTGCTGGAAACATCCGGTCGGTTCGGTAAACCAATAGTCACCCGGATTGTTCCAGCAGCCACATTCTGGCCAGCGGAAGAATATCACCAGCATTATGCCGACAAGAATCCCCTTCGCTACCAATTCTATCGTTATCATTCCGGTCGCGATCAATACCTTGACCGCATCTGGGGCAAGCACAGGGAACATTAAGGCAAGTCTGAAAAACTACAGGGACGTAGTTTTTTAGAGCATCCTAAGCAATCCCGCCACACACACCGGGCAAAAAAACGGGCCAGCATGTGCCGGCCCGTTCATGCTTATGGCAGTTACGTCTAATTACCTGTCCGCTGCCCTGTCCGGTTGCAAGAACAGGTAGGTCAATCCACCCTGAACACCCCAGCCTTTGGTGGCCGTCACACCAAGCGGTTGCAGCGACACACTGCCGTCACCACCACCAATTAGTGCACCACCGCCGCCACCGCGTCCAAGGGTAAGCGAAGCGCCAGCACCACCATACTTGCCGGCCATCTTGTATGTACCCTTCCTGAAATCAGCTGCCATGACTATATAGGCGAATTCCGCTTCACGGTTGACATGCAGATCAATGCCAAGACCAATGCCGGTTTCACCCCTGTAATGTTCCATTTCACCGGCCGAAGATGTAAATGTGCATTTGACATCTACTGTGGAATGCAGCAACAGGTTCGTCCCTGTACCGGGGATTGTCTGGCATTTCAATTCACCAATCTTTCCACCCCCCGTTGTTTCCGCCGGTGCGGCCAATAACTGCTGTGCCGGCATGGCAGCAAACGCAACCATTCCCAACACAATCATCATGATTTTTTTTCTCATCATCATCCTCCTTGCCATGGCACGAGCCCTGGGTTTTTGCACACCATGGTCTGTCATGCATAATAGTATTTTAGACAAAATTATCACAGATGTAAGGTCTGCCATTTATTTTATCCATGGAAGGCTGTCGAATCATGCCGGGAGATGCTTACATATCAGGAAATATCCAAAAAAGTGGCCCATGCGCCTTTTCACGTACGCAAAGG
>BTQQ01000173.1:0-3234 GCA_036985955.1 Zetaproteobacteria bacterium
TTTTCGGTGGGTTTCAGCTCATAAGCCCCGGAATTCGGTTGACCGCTTAATGATTTCCATGCAAATCGGCGGGGCCGTTCGCGTCTGGTCACAATGCCATCCCACGATAATTCAATGCCGGCCACCACGATGCTCCAGTGATATGTTTCCGGCCCGATCAATGTCACCTCCTTCAGCAGAGCGACATGAGAAGGAAATTCCTCCACCCGGGTGACCAGATCAAAGACCGCCTCGGGCGTGGCCTTGATAAGCATCCGTTTTTCAATAGCCGGCATGGGGAGTCCACTAGGGCCTGTTCACATAAAATCCAAACGTAGCGACGAGGTCATTTTTGGATCGCTACAAGGCATTTCGAGCACAATATGCTGAATGCATATCAGCGAGAAATAACGCTGGAGCGGCCAAAAATGGCCCGTCCCGCAGGGCTGCGCCCGAAATGAGGCCATGCGGCGTTGCTCCCCCAGGGGACTCTCTCTTGCGTAAGCGCAATTCACCTTGTCGTCGTTCATTTGGATTTACCAAACTTCTCTCCTCACGCCTTGCCTGGCCTCATTTCAGGCAGCAGCGCTACGTTTGGATTTTATGTGAACAGGCCCTAACCTATTCCTCTTTCCCTAAAAGAGGCTTAATCAGGTCCATCGGTAACGGGAAGACAATGGTTGAGGATTTGTCACCGGCTATTTCCACCAATGTTTGCAAATATCTGAGTTGGATGGCCTGTGGCTGTACAGCCAGTTTTTCAGCTGCTTCAACCAGTTTGTTTGCTGCCTGCGTTTCGCCTTCGGCATGAATGACCTTGGCGCGCCGTTCCCGTTCGGCCTCAGCCTGTTTGGCAATGGCGCGGATCATGCTTTCATCCAGGTCAATATGCTTGATTTCCACATTGGCCACCTTGATGCCCCATGCATCGGTTTGGGCATCGAGGATATTCTGGATATCCGCATTCAGCTTATCACGGCTGGTCAGCATTTCATCCAGTTCATGCTGGCCGAGTACGCTGCGTAGCGTGGTTTGCGCCAGTTGGCTGGTGGCAGCGAAAAAGTCCTCGACATTGATGATGGCTTTTTGCGGATCAATGACGCGGAAATAAATTACGGCGTTGACCTTGACGGATACGTTATCCCGCGAAATAACGTCTTGTGACGGCACATCGAACACCAGCGTGCGCAAGTCCACGCGCACCATCTGCTGAATCACGGGAATGACCAGAATCAAGCCCGGACCCTTGACCTTCCAGAAGCGGCCAAGCTGAAAAACGACACCGCGCTGATATTCGCGCAGCACGCGCAGGGCGCTGAGCACGACCGCCAGAATAAATGCAAGAACAATGAAAGTGGGAATCATGATGTATCCTCCTTGGTGTTAACGGGTCCAACGGAAAGAACAAGGCCATCCATACCGGTGACCCGAACCGTTTGGCCCTTTTTGATTGGGGTATTGGCTGTTGCCTGCCAGATTTCGCCATGAATATGCACGGTGCCCTGTGTATCGAAATCCTCCACCGCTTCGCCAAGCGCACTGACCATTTCCTCACTTCCGGATACCACCGGCCTGCGTCTGGCCTTGAGCGCCATGCCTGCAATCAGAATGAAGAATGCCGCCGATGTCAGTGCAACGCCGATGATGAGCGCCAGTGATAATGCAAAACCCGGCACGCCCGTATCCATCAGCATGATGGAGCCGACGATAAAGGCGATGACACCGCCTAAGCCCAACGCGCCGAAACTTGGCACGAAGACTTCGGCAATCATGAATGCGATGCCGAGTCCAATCAGCGCCAGTCCGGCGAAATTGACCGGTAACACTTGAAAGGCAAACAACGCCAGCAACAGGCAGATACCACCAATTACACCGGGCAATACAAATCCCGGGTTAGCCAGTTCAAAGAACAGGCCGTAGACGCCGAGCAACATCAGGATATAGGCAACATTGGGGTCGGTGATGATGGACAGTATCCGGTTGGGCCAGCTCGGCTCCAGCCTTTCGATAGTAATACCAGCGGTGTGCAGGGTGTGTTTTCCGCTGGTGGTTTTAATGGCCTTTCCATCAAGCTTGCCTAGCAGATCGGCAGCGTCCGTGGCCATCAGGTCGATCACCTGCTTTTCAAGCGCTTGCGTAGCGCTCAGGGATGCGGCCTGACGCACTGCCTTCTCGGCCCAGTCGGCATTGCGCCCGCGCATCTGCGCCAGGCTGCGGATGTATGCCGCGGCATCGTTAACCATTTTCCGGTGTATGCTGCTGTCATCCGGTGGCGCACCTTTTTGCTTGTGGCCGGGTTTGGCATTTTTGTCCGGTTTCCCGGGCATCTTGGGTGGCGTTGGGTTGGGCGGGGCACCTCCGATACCGCCAATCTGCACAGGCGTAGCCGCCCCCAGATTGGTGCCCGGCGCCATGGCTGCAATATGTGAGGCATAAAGGATGTAGGTGCCGGCACTGGCTGCGCGAGCGCCGGAAGGCGCGACGAAGGTTGCGACAGGCACGGGTGAGGCAAGAATAGCCTGAATGATCGAGCGCATGGACTTATCCAGACCGCCCGGCGTATCCATGCGCAGTATAACCAGTTGAGCCTGCATTTGCTTTGCCTTCTCCAGCCCGTGTTCTACATAATTGGATACTGCCGGGCCAATAGCGCCCTTGATATCAAGTTGCAGCACCGGTGAGGTGGCATGAGCCGCAGGGGATAAACCAGTAAGGAATACCAACAACGCTGCCACGCAGCATTTGCGCAGCCACTTGCCACAAAAAAATATACCCATATGCACTATCATAGCCGGTTCAGGTGATATTTGTTGAATTGCCGAACTACACAAGCGGGGGTATTCCCTCGCTTGTGATTATGTATCAGACATGATGGCTAAAACAGCCGCGCTTGGCATGCGCTTCAATGGTTGCAAACTGCGCTCCGTTAACATGGATCAGTTCACGATGGTCGCCTGCCTCAAAATAGATGTCGGTTTGCCGATCCAGCGTTTCATCAATAGCAGTGCTTACACCATAAGCCGACCCAACGGGTGGGATTGCACCGGGTTCACAGTCTGTGAACAGGCTTAAAAGGCGATCTTCAGGCAGCAGTTCAAGCTTGCGATTCAACCATGCATTCAGGAGTTCCACGTCAAGCCGGTGCGTAGCCGGAAGCACGGCCATCAGGCAGCCTTTTGCATCCTTTAATACAACGCTCTTGGCCAGTTGATCACCGGGAATACCGGCAGCCTCGGCGGTACGCATGCTGGAACT
>BTQQ01000174.1:0-3211 GCA_036985955.1 Zetaproteobacteria bacterium
AATGATGCTGAAGATTGAACATTTACATGCCAGCGTGGATGGCAAGGAAATCCTTAAAGGGATTGATCTGGAGATCAAAGCCGGAGAAGTGCATGCGATCATGGGGCCGAATGGATCCGGCAAAAGCACGCTGTCGAATGTGCTGGCAGGCCGACCCGGTTATGAGGTCACAGAGGGTGCCATCCACTACAATGGCAAGAACCTGCTGGAATTAAGTCCGGAAGAACGTGCGTGGGAAGGCATCTTCCTTGCCTTTCAGTACCCGGTTGAGATTCCCGGCGTCAACAACGTCTATCTGCTCAAGGCGGGATTAAACGCCATTCGCAAGCATCGGGGCGAATCCGAACTGGATGCCATGGATTTCATGTCCATCATCAGGGAGAAAATGAAACTGGTGGATATGGATGAGTCCCTGGTCAGCCGTTCGGTGAATGAAGGCTTCTCCGGCGGTGAGAAAAAGCGCAATGAAATTTTCCAGATGGCGGTGCTGGAACCAAAACTCGCCATTCTGGATGAAACCGATTCCGGCCTGGACATTGATGCCTTGAAGGTCGTTGCCGGCGGCGTCAACAAGCTGCGCTCGAAAGATCGGGCGATTATCATGATCACGCATTATCAACGGCTGCTGGACTATATCGAACCGGACGTCGTGCATGTGCTGGCCGATGGCCGCATTGTGAAAACAGGTGATAAATCACTGGCACTGGAACTGGAAGATCGTGGCTATGACTGGGTTCTGGAAGAGACCAGAGCATGACGCAATCCATCAAGATGCTGCGTGATGCCGCATGGCAGGTCTATGAGCAGGCCGGGCTGCCAACGACTCGCAATGAGGACTGGAAATACACCGACCTGTCACGTCTGACAGCCGTCCTTGGTGAAACATGGTGGACGCCTTCTCACGCGGCAGATTTGAATAACGAAACAGTTGAAGAACAGTCGATTGCGGAACTTGACGCCTATCGTCTGGTATTCGCCAATGGCCGTTTTCAGGGCGATATGCCGGATCTGCCCGAAGGCGTTTCCGTCATCCCCCTGTCAGCATTGCTAACCTCCGATGCAGGCAAAGCCTCCAAAGCACTGGAAATGGATGAGAATGCACCTCTGTTTAACGGGGCGATTGCCGTCAACTCGGCTATGGCCTCGGATGGTGCATGTATCTGTATTGCCGATGGCGTGAAACTGGACAAACCATTGTATTTGCTGCATGTCACTACGTCCGGCGGCGCATCGCACATGCGTCACGGCATCTGGATGGGTCGCGGTGCCACGGCCCATGTCATCGAACATTATGTGGGCAATTCCACGGAGGCGGGACTGACGCACAATGTCACGCTGGTGCACCTTGGTGAAGCGGCAACGCTCTATCATGACCGGTTACAGCTAGAGGCGGAAAAGCAATTCCACCTTGGCCGGGTCGATGTGAAACAGTTACGCGATAGCCGGTTTGTATCGCATTCACTGGCGCTCGGTGCGGCATTGTCACGGGTGGATATCGCCGTATCCCTGTCCGGTGCGAATGCTTCGTGTGTTCTGAACGGATTATACCTGATCGGTGGCAGACAACATGCGGATCATCATACGCGCATTGACCATATAAGCCCCGACTGTACCAGTCAGGAAACCTACAAAGGTGTGCTTTCCGGTCGTGCTCATGCCGTGTTCAATGGCAAGGTGGTCGTACATAAAGGCGCTGATGGTACGGACGCGAAGCAGTCCAATGGCAACCTCCTGCTGTCCGATCATGCCGAAGTGGATACCAAGCCGGAACTGGAGATCTATGCCGATGAAGTCAAATGTGCACACGGTGCAACGGTCGGCCAACTGGATATGAATCAACTGTTCTACCTGCAAAGTCGCGGCCTGAGTAAAACCTCCGCCATGAATGTGCTTACCTTTGCTTTTGCCGAAGATGTGTTTGCCCGGATAAATATCGCGCCGGTGCGCCGCCATCTGGAACGGGCTGCACTGGCGAAATTACCACAAGGCGATGCATTACAGGAGTTAATGTGAGCGTACAGGCCATCAAAAATAGCAATACCTGGGATGTGCAGGTCATCCGGGCCGAATTTCCCATTCTGCATCAACAGGTGTACGGCCATCCGCTGTCCTATCTGGACAATGCCGCTACAACGCAGAAGCCACGGTGCGTGATTGACGCGCTGCGTCACTACTACGAGCATGAAAATGCCAATATTCACCGTGGCGTGCATTACCTGAGTGAAAAAGCAACTGCGAAATATGAAGCCGCACGGGAGAAGATACGGGCCTTTATCAACGCCCGTTCGGAGCGCGAAATTATCTTTGTGCGCGGCGCCACCGAAGCCATCAATCTGGTGGCCACGTCCTGGGGACGGGCAAACGTCAAGGCAGGTGATGAAATTCTCATCACCGAACTGGAACATCATTCCAATATCGTGCCGTGGCAATTGTTGTGCGAGCAGACCGGATCAAAACTGGTGGTCACCCCCATCAATGAGCGGGGAGAAGTCATCCTAGGGGAATTCGAACGCCTGTTATCTCCACGCACGCGGCTGGCGGCGATCTCACACCTTTCCAACGCGCTCGGGACCATCAATCCGGTGAAGAAGATGATCGCTCTGGCGCATCAGGCGGGCGCGAAGGTGCTACTGGACGGGGCACAGGCCGCGGCGCATCTGAATGTGGACATGCAGGCGCTGGATGTGGATTTCTATGCCATGAGCGCACATAAAATGTACGGCCCCACAGGCATCGGCGCCTTGTATGCCAAAGAGGAAATACTGGAGTCCATGCCGCCATATCAGGGCGGTGGCGATATGATTTCCATGGTGACGTTTGAGAAAACACGCTACAACGTTCTGCCTTACCGTTTTGAAGCAGGAACCCCGAATATTGCCGGTGTAATCGGTTTTGGACATGCGATTGACTGGCTGGCATCAGTGAATGTGGAATCCATTGCCGCTCACGAACACACCCTGCTGGATTATGCTACACAGCAAGCGGCTGCCTTTCCCGGCTTACGACTGATTGGCACCGCAGCGGATAGAGCCAGCATCCTGTCGTTTACACTGGAGAGCGTACATCCGCACGATCTCGGAACGATTCTCGACCGGGAAGGTGTCGCCATACGGGCAGGCCATCATTGCGCCATGCCGGTGATGGAGCATTTTGGCGTTCCGGCAACGGCGCGCGCATCCTTTGCCGCCTATAACACGGTGGAAGAAGTGGA
>BTQQ01000175.1:0-3145 GCA_036985955.1 Zetaproteobacteria bacterium
GCGCGTGGTTTCATGTTTGCGCTGGGCTGTATTCAGGCCATGCAGTGCAATAAAAACACCTGCCCCACCGGTATCACCACGCATCAGAAACGCTTGCAACGCGGGCTCGTGCCACAGGATAAATCCGTGCGTGTGCAGCACTATGTGGAAAATATGATGCATGATGTCGGTGTGATTGCTCATTCCTGCGGTGTAACATCTCCGCGCCAGTTGCAGCGCAGGCATGCGCGCATCGTCATCGCGGATGGCAGCAGCACGGGTTTGCATCTGCTTCACCCTGAAACTGAAGCCGGTTTTCCGCATGGCAGGCCAAAGGAGTAATCAATGAGCGTAATCGAACATTTTCCTCTGATGATTCCCGGAGTATCCAAAGCGGAAGGCAAACCGCTGGAGGTCATCTCGCCCTACGATGACCAACCGATTGCAACCGTGGTGACGGCCAATGCCGCAGGTGTGGAGCAGGCGTTAAACAATGCCAGCCGCCTGTTTGCCGAGCGTGCGTTCTGGTTGCCCGCCGATCAGCGCATCGGGATTCTGGAACGGATGATTGATTTGCTTCGGGATCATGCAGAGGAACTGGCGGCCGGGGCGTCGCTTGAGGGCGGCAAGCCGCTGATCGATTCACGCATTGAAATGGCGCGTTGTATCGACAGCTTCCGCATTTGCATCAACACCCTGCGTACCGATGCCGTCCACCCGCCGGTGATGGGTGTTAACGCAGCATCGAAGCACCGTATTGCATCCATTCGGCGGGAGCCCATCGGCGTGGTTGTGGCGTTCAGCGCCTTCAACCATCCACTCAACCTGATCGCACATCAGATTGGTCCGGCCATTGCCGCCGGTTGCCCCGTGATTGTCAAACCGGCAGAGAGCACACCGCTTTCGTGCATCCGGCTGGTGCGTCTGCTGCATCAAGCGGGCCTGCCTGAGGGGTGGTGCCAGTTTGTGATGCCGGAAGATATTGCTCTGGCCGAAACGCTGGTGACCGATCCGCGTGTTGCATTCTTCAGTTTTATCGGCAGCGCCCGCGTGGGCTGGCTTCTGCGCTCCAGACTGGCTCAAGGTACACGCTGCGCCCTTGAACACGGCGGCGTAGCTCCCGTCGTGATTGCCAGAGATGCCGACATCGACAAGGCATTGCCCGGACTGCTGAAAGGGGCTTTTTATCATGCCGGGCAAGTATGCGTATCGGTGCAGCGCATCTTCGTCCATATATCTATTGCGCGAGAACTGGCCGATAAAATGGCGGATCAGGCCAGGGCGCTGGTTGTAGGTGATCCGTTGGCCGAGCAAACCGAAGTCGGGCCGCTCATTCGGCCACAGGAAAGCGATCGGATTGATCAATGGGTGAAGGAGGCGGTTGCCGGCGGTGCGGCTTTGTTGTGCGGCGGTGAGCCACGCGACCACCATTGTTACGCTCCCACTGTCTTGTTTGATCCGGCGACAGACGCACGCGTATCGACGCAGGAAGTATTTGGTCCGGTTGTGTGCGTTTATCCGTTTATCGAACTGGACGCAGCCATCGAAGCGGCCAATGCGCTGGATGTCGCGTTTCAGGCCTCGGTGTACAGCCGTGATATCGATACGGCGCTGTATATCTCCGAGCGCCTGGCCGCATCGGCGGTGATGATCAATGATCACACGGCGTTTCGTGTAGACTGGATGCCATTCGCCGGATTGAAACATTCCGGCCTCGGTATTGGCGGCATCCCGTTTACGATGCGCGACATGCAGGTTGAGAAGATGACCGTGATTCACTCGGAGGCTATCGAATAATGAAAACATCGGAATTACTGGTTCACTGTCTGGAAGCGGAAGGTATCGAATATATCTTTGGCGTGCCGGGTGAGGAAAACGCTGATTTTATGATCGCACTGGAGCAATCCGATTCGATTCGATTCATCCTGACCCGGCACGAGCAGGGTGCGGCATTCATGGCTGAAGCCTATGGTCGTTTGACCGGCAATCCTGCCGTATGTCTTGGCACGCTGGGTCCGGGGGCGACCAATTTAATGACCGGCGTTGCCAATGCCAATATGGATCGGGTGCCGATGCTGGTGCTGACTGGCCAGGGTGCAACGACCCGGCTACACAAGGAATCGCATCAGATTATGGATGTCGTTGCTATGTTCAGACCGGTGACCAAGTGGGGCGCCTCCATTCGCCACCCGTCCGCCGTACCTGAGATCGTGCGCAAGTCCGTGCGTCTTGCGCGCAGCGAGAAACCCGGCGTGTGCCATATTGAACTGCCGGAAGATATTGCCAAAATGGAAACGGATGAACAGCCCATGCAGCCACACCGTTACCCGCATCCCGTGGCTGATTCTGATCAGATTGAAGCGGCATTCAGTATGCTGAGACATGCCAAACGGCCGGTGATTCTGGCAGGCAATGGATGTATCCGCCGAAATGCCAGTGGCGAGTTGCGGCGTTTTTGTGAGGTTACCGGTATTGGCGTGGTCAGCACCTTTATGGCCAAGGGATGCGTGGATATGGATGCCGATTACTGCCTGTACACCATTGGCCTGCAAGCCAGAGACGTGGTCGCCTGCGCGCTGGATGCCGCCGATCTGGTGATTACGCTGGGTTACGACATGGTCGAATATCATCCACTTTTGTGGAATGCCGCAAGCAACAAACACATCATTCATATTGATTCATGCCCGGCAGAAATTGATGCGCACTATCAGCCTGAACTGGAACTTATTGGCGATTTGCCCCATACGCTGGCGACTATCAATGCGGACATCAAACGGCTGGGCGCTGTGACGCGCAATCTCTCGCAGCAGTCCAACACGCGGCAGCGGATGCAACGGGAGTTATCGCAGCATGCCGGGGATGAGACGGAGCAAACCATCCGTCCACAGAAGGTGCTGGCCGACGTGCGCAAGGTTTTGGGTCCAAGCGATATCCTGCTGTCCGATGTCGGTGCGCACAAAATGTGGATCGCCCGTCATTATCATTGTCATGAGCCCAACACCTGCCTGATTCCCAACGGTTTCTGTTCCATGGGTTTTGCCTTACCGGGAGCAATCGGAGCGGCACTGGTGCATCCCGATCGGCGGATTCTGGCCATTTGCGGCGATGCCGGGTTTATGATGAATGTGCAGGAGATGGAAACCGCCAGGCGTCTGAACAGCAATAT
>BTQQ01000176.1:0-3129 GCA_036985955.1 Zetaproteobacteria bacterium
CGTAAAGGCCGTGCTGATGGGAGCCCCCACTGTTTGCGTCGGCGAATCAGCAGGAACCGGTTCGCCAAGCTTTTCCTCCAGACGTTTCAGTTCGTGCAAAAGCCGATCATATTCCGCATCCGAAACAACAGGTTCATCCAGAATGTAATAACGGTAATTATGTTCCTTAATCTCGGCGCGAAGCGCCTCGATACGTGACCCGAGCCCTTCAGTCACCCGGGCGTTTTCTCGATCAGCATGGCCTGAATGCTCTGATACACCTGCGGGTCAGTCCACTCCACCGCGCCAATCAGGTGATAACGAACCTTGCCGACACGATCAATAAGAAAGGATTCAGGATAACGGAACACGCCGTAGCGATGCGCAATATCTCCAGTACCATCATGCAACACTTCAAATGGAATACTGTATTCGCGTACAAATCCGGTAAGATCATCAAGATTCTTGTCCACGGATATCGCCACAATCTTCAGACCATGATCCTTGAGCTTCTGATGCAAAGTCACCATGGAAGGCATTTCCCGGCGACACGGTGGACACCATGTCGCCCAGAAATTCAACAGCACCACCTTGCCTTTGGGTATGTGCTGAACCACGCCATTCAGATCCTTAAGAGAGAAGTCAGGAGCAATTGAGCCCTCCTTGATAGGAACAGATGCGGCAGGGAGCGCGTACCAGACCACCCCCATAACGACGGCCAGCATACCTCCTACCGCCAACCAGCGTTTCAGCATTCACACGCCTCCAGAACAGTGTTCAGGGCATCGGCATCGATCCGGTGCCGGAACCTCTCCTCGCCGTTTACCAGCACCACCGGCACATCCATGCCGTAACGAACCAGCAAGGCCTTGTCTCTATCCACATCCATACTTTCCCAGGTGCACAACCCCTGATCAGCAGCCTGCCTGACCACTGCTTTGGCGGAGTCACACAAGCCACACTCGCGACGGCTCATGATTTGTATATGAGGCGCCGCCATCAATCGTGAGGTTTTTTGGGCAGACGTACGATAACAAACAGTGTATTTCCATGCCTGTCCAGGAGCAGCTGCAATACATCGCCCGCCTTAAAATTCTTTGCCATGCGATTAAATTGATCAAGATTACCAACCGGACGGCGGTTCACCTGAAAAATCACATCACCACGCTCAACACCTGCACGCGCCGCTGCCGAACCCGGTTGTACCTGCTGCACCACCACGCCCTTCTTCACCCGGGTCTGAAGCTGTTCAGCCAGATCAGCATCAAGATTACGTAACAACAGCCCCAAGCTTGCCTGCTGCTTCCCGGCCTTGCCCTGCTTGGTTGCCGTTTCAAGCATCTCTTCGACCTTCACGGTAATCGTCACCGGTTTGCCGGAACGGATCAGGCCAACACGCACCTTCTCTCCCGGCTTGTGCCGTGAAATACGGATCGGCAAATCATGCATGGTTTTAATTGTTTCGCCATCGACACTGACAATCACATCCCCCGGCTTGATGCCCGCCTTGTCTGCCGCAGAACCGTTCTCCACCTGGCGCACCAGGGCACCGTGTTTATTCTTCAAACCCAGCGCCTGCATGGTCGCCTTATCCACTTCCGCGATATAGACCCCGAGACGCGCCCGCGTGACATGCCCTGTTCTGCGCAATTCATCAATGACCGGTTCAGCCATATTGATAGGAATGGCGAAACCAATGCCAAGATTGCCACCACTGCGTGAATAGATGGCGGTATTGATACCAACCACCTCGCCCTTCAAATTAAATAGCGGGCCACCGGAATTGCCCGGATTGATGGCCGCATCGGTCTGAATGAAGTGGTCGTAAGGCCCGGCGCCAATCACGCGCCCTTTGGCCGATACGATACCAGCAGTCACCGTCTGTGACAGACCGAACGGATTGCCGATCGCCATGACCCAGTCGCCCACGCGCAAGGTTTCAGAATCACCAAGTTTGACGGTTTGCAATCCCCTGGCTTTCACCTTGAGCAAGGCCACATCAACTTTTTTATCCGTACCAATAAGTTTGGCAGGGTATTCCTTGCCATTCTTCATTTTTACGATGATTTCATCGGCACCATCCACGACATGATTGTTGGTCACAATGTAGCCATCTTGAGAAATGATAAAACCGGTACCCAGAGCATGCTGTTCCTGAGGTGGCATGTTGCGCTGAAGTCCATGGAAGAACTGGTCGAACGGCGATCCTGGCGGAAATCCGAATCCGGGAGGTAAGCCCCGTCTGCCCTGAACGACCTTGGTCGTGCTAATATTCACCACGGCCCCAGCCTGTGCGGCCGCAAGATCGGCAAAACTGTTGGGAAGGGCATTGGCCTGGGTGGTTAATAAGGAAAGAAAAGAAACAAAGACAAACGAAAGGGCAACAAATCTGGCAACTCTCACTCATACACTCCTTGTGATCGAATTGAAGACAGGCATTCTGGGGGTATCAACATGAAAAACAAATGAAAAATGCGACGCTTGGAAATATGACACCCATTGTCTCAGGCCGCATGCACCGATACACCCACTGCCCGGGATACTAGTACCTTCATAAATAAAGCTACATGCAGCCCGGCTCCGCGTTACGGCGCTTGGCAAGGGAAACAACCCTTCCTTGCGCATCATGCCTTGATCTGGGTCGCCTGTGGGCTCTGCATGTAGCTTTATTTATGAAGGTACTAGTAATGCGTACAATGCTGGCATCACTGGCGGCTTGCACATCCGATGCCTGTCGCAACCACACAAACACCGCAATCATTCCTGTCAGGGCGCCACCCGCCGCCCATAATTCAGGTGAGGCCACCTCAAAACGGAAAGCCAGGTAGCGAACCAGAAATCCCATGATAAAAAATCCCAGCATCGGAGTCCCGTACAAACGCATGGCGGCACGCAGGAACACGCCATCCGGCACGCTGACGATAACCTCATCCCCCACTCTGGCTCCAAGCGGATTGGACACCCTCATTTCAGAAAACCGTTCTACCCATGAACCTAATGTACCACAGGCGCTTTTCCCGGCGCATTGACCGCAGGCGGATGCCCGTCGGCCCCGCACCAGCGCATCGTTATTCATCACATCCACAACGATAACAGCCTGTTCCATATTCACCTCATTATTTGATAGAGCCGAAAAAGTCCATCCATGGG
>BTQQ01000177.1:0-3125 GCA_036985955.1 Zetaproteobacteria bacterium
ACATTGCAGTATCATGAAGGTATGCGACCGGGGCAGTTTGCCTGGGTTGAGGTGGCCGACCATGGTTGTGGCATGGATAAGGAAACGGCAGCGCACATCTTTGATCCGTTCTATACCACCAAAAAGGCCGGCACCGGGTTGGGCCTCGCGGCCATGCTGGGTATTGTGAGAGAACATGGCGGTGGCATCGCATTCACCAGCGATCCGGGCAAAGGTACGAGGTTCCGGGTGTTGTTTCCCACCGTGAAAAGTGATGCTGCTGCGCCACCGGAAACGGTCGGGACAGTGAGCACATGGAAAAAAGTCAACGCCATGGCGTTGATTGTGGATGACGAGCGAGTCGTTCGCGGTATCGGCCGGAAAATGCTTGAGCGTCTGGGCCTGTCCGTACACGAAGCGTCTACAGGCGAAGCGGCCGTGGCATGGTTCAGGGACCACGGAGACAAGGTAGACATCACGTTGCTCGATTTGTCCATGCCCGGTATGGATGGCGAACAAACGTTTCATGCCTTGCGCGAAATCAGACAGGATGCCCGGATTGTGTTGTGCAGCGGTTATACGGAAACCAGTGTGGCGGATCGGCTGCGCGAGCACGGTTTGAGAGGCTTTATCAGCAAGCCTTACTCCTTCAATAAACTCTCCAGTACACTACAGGGATTGCTGGACTGACTTACTGTCTTTCCCTCCCTGCTCTTGCATTGCCACCTTTTTAACCCCATATAAATGGTGATCGGGACTTTCCGGGATAAGGAGATTTCGCCATGGATATGAACCGTATGACACAAAAGGTGCGTGAGGCTCTGGCGGCGGCACAGACACTGGCGGTGCGTCTCAACCATCAGGAAATAGATGGCGAACATGTGCTGGCGGAATTGCTGGCGCAGCAGGACGGGTTGGCTCCGCGTTTGCTGGAGCGCATGGAAATACAACCGGAGGCGATAGCCTCCCGTGTTCAGGATGCACTGAAAAGACGGCCAAAGGTAACGGGTCAGACTACGGGTGGCGCGTACATGACCCAGAGGTTAAATCAGCTTTTTATTCGAGCGGAGGATGAGGCCAAAACACTTAACGATGAATATATTTCGGTTGAGCATTTGCTGCTGGCTTTTATTGCCGAGAAAAAAGAAACCGAAGCCGGGCGTATATTTCACGATTCCGGCATTACCAGAGATAGGTTTCTCAAGGCTTTGGAGAAAGTGCGCGGACATCAGCGGGTAAGCAGCGACGATCCCGAAGCATCGTACGATGCACTGAAAAAATACGGTTCCGATCTGGTTGAGATGGCACGATCCGGCAAGCTTGATCCGGTGATCGGACGGGATAGCGAAATCCGCAGCGTGATTCGTATTCTCTCCCGCAAGACCAAGAATAATCCGGTGCTGATTGGCGAACCGGGTGTCGGCAAGACCGCAATTGCCGAAGGACTGGCGCAACGCATCCTGAACGGCGATGTGCCGGAAGGTTTGAAAAACCGTACGATTTTCTCGCTGGACATGACGGCGCTTATGGCAGGCGCTAAATACCGGGGCGAATTTGAAGAACGATTGAAGGCGGTACTGAAGGAAATCAAAGAAGCCGAAGGGCGGATTCTTCTATTCATTGACGAATTGCATACCATTGTCGGCGCCGGGCGTACGGAGGGTTCAACCGATGCCGGTAATATGCTCAAGCCGATGCTGGCACGCGGTGAATTGCACTGTATTGGCGCCACCACACTGGATGAATACCGCCAACATATTGAAAAGGATGCGGCGCTGGAACGGCGTTTCCAGCCGGTGCTGGTCGATGCTCCCAATGTTGAAGATACCATTTCCATTCTGCGAGGCCTGCGTGAACGTTTCGAGGTACACCATGGCGTGCGCATTACCGATACGGCGCTGGTGGCCGCTGCCACACTATCAGATCGTTATATCTCCGACCGTTTTTTACCGGACAAGGCCATTGATCTGATCGATGAAGCATGCGCCTCGATTCGTACCGAGATTGATTCCATGCCGGCTGAACTGGATGAGATTACGCGCAAAACCATGCGTCTGGAGATTGAGGAAACGGCGCTGAAGAAGGAAAAAGACAAGGCCAGCCGGTCGCGTCTCGCCGAGTTGCGTAAGGAGTTGGCCAATCTGAAGGAGGAACGTGATGCCATGCGCGCCCGGTGGGAGCAGGAAAAGGCGTCCATTGGCGAGGTGCAGCAGTTACGTGAGCAGATTGAACAGACCAAACACGACATTGAAGCCGCCGAACGTGCCTATGATCTGAACAAGGTCGCTGAGCTCAGGCATGGCATCCTGCCCGGACTGGAAAAAAAACTTGCGCAACTGGAGTCCGCGGGCGAGAGAAAAGAATCCAGTCTTTTGCAGGAGGAAGTGACCGAGGATGAAATCGCGCAGGTCGTAGCCCGCTGGACGCATATCCCTGTAACAAGACTTATGCAGGGCGAACGTGAAAAACTGCTGCACCTGGACGAGGAACTGCACAGGCGCGTCATCGGTCAGGACGAGGCGGTCAAGGCCGTGGCTGATGCCGTACTGCGTGCAAGGGCGGGCGTGAAAGACCCGAAACGTCCGATTGGTTCTTTTATTTTCCTCGGACCGACCGGTGTTGGGAAAACAGAACTGGCGAGATCGCTGGCTGTGGCATTGTTTGATTCGGAAGAATCAATGATCAGACTCGATATGAGCGAATACATGGAAAAACATGCCGTTTCAAAGCTGGTTGGCGCACCACCCGGTTACGTTGGTTTTGAGGAAGGTGGGCAGCTCACGGAAGCCGTGCGCCGCAGGCCTTATGCGGTATTACTACTCGATGAAATCGAGAAGGCGCATTCGGATGTGTTCAATATCCTGTTACAATTACTGGATGATGGGCGGTTGACGGACAGCCACGGCAGAACGGTTAACTTTAAGAATACGATTGTCATCATGACCAGTAATATTGGCAGCGATGTCCTGCTTTCGGGTATTAATGCCAAGGGGGAAATCGCTGAGGTCGCCCGGAACGAAGTGCTGGCAGAACTTTCCGCACACTTCCGCCCCGAGTTTCTCAACCGGTTGGATGATATTGTTTTGTTTTCACCACTTTCACAGGATGAAATCACTCAAATCGTAGACTTGCTGGTGGCAGAAGTG
>BTQQ01000178.1:0-3096 GCA_036985955.1 Zetaproteobacteria bacterium
CCATCCCATGTAAAATTAGCAGCTGTTGGAGCCGCAGCTGTGCCTGGGGCAGCATTGTTTGTGAGTGTTTCCACATCCAGTGCGCCTGTTGCAGTATAAGACAACGTACCCATAGCACCGATGTAGGTAGTACCCGGAGTTCCCGTCGCACCGGTTGCCGCTGCCCCGGAACCAAAGGCATCGGTGGTTGCCGCGGTGATGTTGGTGCCATCAACGCCGGCGTACCAGTTCCAGGTATTGGCGGCTGTTTTCACATAATAGATAGAGACGGTGTGTTTTCCACCCAGGGGATCGAATACGTTGACATCAGATTTGAAATTAAACGTGGCCAGAGTGGCCGGATCGAAACTTCCCTTCTGAGCTGGAACAGAACCGGTGATGATAGGCGCATTTGAATCGAGTGTTACGCCCGCGGTGACAATACTTGTTGCCTTGGCGTTTGCCGCCAGATTGCCAAAGGTGATATCTGTAACATTACCCGTTGCTTTCTGGGTGGTGGGATCCACCTGGAAGCCCTGGACAATGTTTCCCTGCCCATCAATCAAATTGAAGCCTTTATCCAGAATAAAAGCGCCTGCACGAGTATATGAAATCTGATTGCTGCCGGGGTCACGCATGGCGAACAGGCCATTGCCATTGATGGCCATGTCCGTCGGATTCGTCGTATTCTTGACCGAACCCTGCTGCTGGTCCCGGGTGATGGCGCCAATACGTACACCATTGCCGACCTGATTGGCGATATTCGACCGGGTTACATTGACGGTTTGCGCCAACACATTCGAAAAGTTGACATTCTGGCTCTTGAATCCCAGTGAGTTGACATTGGCGATATTGTCGCCAACCACACTCACGGCTGCGCCAAAAGCGGACAAGCCGCTTGCGCCTGAAAATAATGCATTAAAAACACCCATAATGTTCTCCTTCTTTTTTATTTCCGCGAATCTTTTGTGAAGATTATAAGCGGATTTCCGTAATATCAGATGGTGATGCGGCGATGCCGCCTACCATAAGTTCCGCACCTGATGCGTTAAACCGGACGGCATTCACGATGCCTGAACGTTGAACCAAAGCATTGATCGCATTGCCCTGTAGATCGGTAGCGCTGATATCAATGCTGTAGTCGCCCTGCGGCGCTGTTGCGCCCGAATCCATTAATCCATCCCAGCTTATGGCATTAACACCCGCGGAGAGATTGGCCAGTTGCATGGTGCGCACCGGTGCTCCGTTGATATCAAAGATGGTGACGCGAGCCTGTGTAGCTGCCGCATCCAATGTGGCTGTAAAGGTTTGCGTGGTTCCATCATAGCGGAGTTGATTCTGATTAACGGTGACGGAACGACCCAGATACGTTGCGGCGGATGTGGATTGCCCGCCAGTGCTGTTTCCTGATGTGACAAGTTGATCCAGTAATTTATTGGTGTTGATCTGTTGTTCCACCATATTGAATTGCGCCAGTTGCGTGGCCATTTGAGTCGGATCCTGCGGTTTGAGAGGATCCTGGTTCTGCATTTGCGCGACAAGCAATTTGAGGAAGATGTCCTTCTTGCCCAAGCCCTGTTGCGTGGTTCGTGTAGGCTGATTCTGTGTGGTTATGACGGTAGGTGTCAACATTTTGGCTGCTCCCTTGTTAGCGTTAAATGATTCATGTTAAACATGAATGCTCAAGCGGCCATGGCCGGATGATGTTGTTTGCGTGTCTGTCTGAACGGGTGCCGGTAATGCGCCGGAAGACCCACTCATGGCGTTCCATTCATGTCTGCCGTTAAATTGCTGGTCCGCCCCGGAGCTGTCCTGCGACCCTGCACTCATGGAAAACTGCCCCAGAGAAAGCCCCTGTTGTTCCAGTGCATGACGTAGCTGTGGCATGTTTTGTTGGATGACCTGTTGCGAGACGCTTTGCTCGGCTGCGATATGGACCATCAATTGCTTGGCTGCATCGGTTTGCAACGAGATATGAATTTTACCCAAATGCGCCGGTTCTAACTGGATATCAAGGCGCGTATGACCACTTTTTGCTGACTGTGCAATTTCATTCATAGCATCCATCACTCGGAGATGCTGGAAAGAACGATGAGGCGTGGTGTTTTGTGGTTCGCTCCGGGAGATGGGAAAGTCCGTCTGAACCAACCCTGTGAAACGGCTGTCCGCTTCAGCATGTTTGCCTTGCTGGCTTGTCTGCTGATCGGCGGGATTCCCGTGTTGCCCATCGCCGGGAGTCAGTCCATGCGCCAGAGTGCGAGAGGGAGCATCCGCATGTTGTACCTGATTATGGTGCACAGGGGATTCCGTACGCCCATTAATGCTGCGGGTATGCGCCGCCGCACTCTGAGATGCTGATGGGAAAACGTTTCCATCATTAACAGTCGTCTGGATAGCAGACGAGTTGGTGGCAGTGATTTTGTTGCCTTCATGTTTACGTGCATCCCCGGTTTCAAGTAATTCCGCATTGAGGGTGTTGGGTATAACATTTGCTTTTAGCATAGTTTCTTTTGAAATGTTTTCTGCGTTGATTCCCGGGGATATCTCGGCAGCGAGACCGGAGGCTGTGGGTGCAGACGGTACAGTTTTGCCAGCGGCTGTCTCCGGTTTAACTGTTGATGCTGTTTCAGAATTATTCAGTGCGTGTGGGGTAATATCTGCGCTTTGCTTTATGTGGTTCTTTCCTTCCCATACGGCAGGCTTCCGGTCAGCCAGATTATTATTAACCAGGAGTTCAGGAGAATCGGATAGTTTCTGTACTACTTTTTGTTCTTTCAGTCCGGTCTCTTTTGCTCCAGCTTCCTGCTCATGCAAAGAGGCTTGTCTGACATGGCCCTGTATCGGCATGGAGAGTTCAGCAACCTGTGCATGGTTACGGGATGTTATCTCTGCGCCGGTATGTTTCTGCTGGAGCATTCCACTGAGTTTCTTTTGCCGAACTTCCATCGTATGGGCATCGGCTTTTGATGTTTGTATGAAAGTGACCGGGGCTGCGAGTCCTACAGCGGCATTCTGGTCTTTCAGGCGACGCGCGTGGGTTGGGCGTTCTCCATCAGACGTAGTCTGGGTCGATTCTTTATTATTTTGTCCGGTTGTTTTTTTTACACCTTCAATATC
>BTQQ01000179.1:0-3096 GCA_036985955.1 Zetaproteobacteria bacterium
GCCATCATGTGCTCTTGCTTTGGTTTCGTGTTCTGTATAAGCTAGCTTGATGCAACGCTGCTGAATCAGGGAGGTTTTATGATGCAATATACGTTCCGTTTAATGTGCCTGGTAATCGGGCTACTTGTTTCTACTTTACCGGCTCAGGCAATTGATTTAAAACCGGACACCTTTAAACCGTACGCTGGTGCCGGCTTGGGCGGATTTATCATTGATGCCGGACTTGGATCGGAAACCGCATTTGGCGGTTATGGCATTCTGGGTGCGGACCTGCATGAGAATTACGGTATCGAGCTTAGGGTGGGCGCTACTGGCGATACAGGCAGTACTGTTATTGTTCCAACAACTCTTGCGCCGCTTCCAAATGGGGGTGGTCCACCTATTACACTGGGAATCCCTACCCCAGCCACTATTGGTATCGACTGGTTTGTATCCTACCTTTTCAAGCTCCAGTACCCTGTTGACGAAGGATTCCGCATTTACGGCCTGATCGGTGGCACGACGCTCAAATCATCACTCACCTTTGCATCGCTAGGGCGCACAGCGCATATCAAGAAGACTACCTTCAGCTATGGCGGTGGAATAGATTACCGCCTCGACAACCAGTGGCTTCTGGGTGTGGACGCGATGGTGTATGCCAATGATGCCTCTACCGATCCAGGGACTAACTTTACCGGACTGGATGTATGGGGCCTTACCGGTACCATCAAGTACGAATTCTGAGTAAAAACCCTGTCAAAAATATGGCCCGGTTTATCCGGGGCCACTTTTATTAATTTGATGATGCATTGGCTGTAAAAAGGGGATTCTACTCTTTTACTTCTTCCTCATCATTCCAGACTAAAACCGGCTTACGGGCCGCCTGCGTTTCATCCAGTCGGCGGCGTATGGGCATCATCGGTGCGGCATGAATAGCCTCGGTATCGCCTGCCTCGCACTGTTCAGCAATTTCCAGCATGGCATCACAGAAGGCATCCAGCGTATCCTTTGATTCGGTCTCGGTCGGCTCGATCAGCATCGCTCCATGCACAATCAACGGGAAATAGACGGTCATCGGGTGAAAGCCCAAGTCAATCAGACGCTTGGCAATATCCAGCGTTTTCACACCATGCCTGTTCTGGATTGCATCCGTTAGCAGGCATTCGTGTTTGCACAGGCCGGGGAACGGCACATGGTAGGTATCGGCAAGGCGCACCCGCACATAATTGGCGTTGAGCACTGCGTCTTCGGCAATCTTGTGTAAATGTTCGCGGCCAAAGGCAGCGATGTAGGCTGCCGCACGCAGCAGCACGCCGGTCTGTCCCAAGCTGCCGAATACCGGGCCGATGCTGTGTTGGCTAGTTTTAACTATGTTATAACTATCTCCGCTTTGTTCAATGCGTGGCAGTGGCAAAAAGGGTTGCAGGACATCGTTCACGGCCACCGGGCCAGCACCGGGGCCGCCGCCACCATGTGGTGTTGCGAAGGTCTTGTGCACATTGATATGCAGGCAATCAATGCCCATATCGCCGGGGCGGGCGATACCGACCAGCGCATTCAGGTTGGCGCCGTCGCCATAGACCAGACCGCCTGCTTCATGCACCAGACGGCAAATTTCGGCGATGTCCGATTCAAACATGCCAGTGGTATTCGGATTGGTCAGCATCAGCGCTGCGGTTTCATCATCCAGATTGGCTTTCAACACCTCCAGATCAATACGGCCATTGATGCCGGACTTGATTTCTACCGTATGCATACCCGCCAGTACCGCGCTGGCCGGATTGGTACCATGTGCCGAATCGGGCACCAGCACCTTGCGGCGTTTCGTATCGTTACGTGAATCATGATAAGCGCGAATCATCATCATGCCGGTGAGTTCGCCATGCGCGCCTGCTGCCGGTTGCAGGGTCACATACGGTAATCCTGAAATTTCACCCAACCATGTCTGCAACTCATATAAAAGCGCCAGCACGCCTTGTACCGAATCCTCCGGCTGATCGGGATGGACATGGGCCAGACCCGACAGGCGAACCACCTGCTCATTCACACGCGGATTGTATTTCATCGTGCAAGAGCCGAGTGGATAAAAGCCTGTTTCAATACCGTGATTCCACTGGCTTAACCGAACGAAATGGCGCACCGCTTCCGGCTCGGACAAGCCCGGAATACCGGCGAGTGCTTTACGCGCAAATACTTCCAGTGCTGCCGGAACATCGCCTGCCACACCCGGCAGGCTGATGGACTCGGCTGCCTTGTGGGCATGCTCAAACAGTAACGGTTCTTCATGCTGGATACCGGAGGTTGCTGAGTAACTCATGCGGCGGCCTCCAGTGTCTGAAGGTATGCGGTGATGTCGTCTTCCTCAATCATTTCCGTGGTGGCGACCAGCAGGTGGCGGGGTTCTTCGGAGGCATCCAGTTGTTCCAGTGGAATACCTGCAAACATGTTTTGTCTGGTTGCTTCGTCCATAAAACGATTTCGCGTGGCCTGATCGGTGAAAGACAAAACAGTTTCATTGTAATGCGCGCCGGGTGCCGCCTGTACATGTGTGGGCAGTCCTTCGATAAGCCGGTGCAGCGCGGCAGTTGAATGCCGGGCCACGGTTTCCAGCCCCGCATCGCCCATCAATGTCATATAGGTGGCCGAAGCCGTACACATCAACCCCTGATTGGAGCAGATGTTGCTGGTCGCCTTCTCCCGGCGAATATGCTGTTCACGAGTGGACAGGGTAAGCACAAAACCGCGTTTACCGTCCAGATCCTCGGTCATGCCGCACACGCGCCCCGGCATTTGCCGGACATATTTTTGCTTGCAGGTAAATAAACCCAGATGTGGTCCACCGAATCCCATCGGGATGCCCAGCGACTGACCGGAACCGACGGCAATATCCGCACCGTATGCACCGGGTGGATCAATCAGGGCGAAGGCTGTTGCGTCGGAAAAGGCGACGACCAGCAGGCACTTGTGCGCATCGCAGGCCGTACGCAGAGGTGTCAGATCGTACACCGAGCCGTAGAAATCGGGATATTGGACAATGACGCATGCGGTCCGGTCGTCGATGGCGTCAATGACCGCATCAAGATTAGTGCCGCGTAAAAAGGGGACAGCTTCACTTTT
>BTQQ01000180.1:0-3067 GCA_036985955.1 Zetaproteobacteria bacterium
TGCTCCAGCCTCAATCAACTGCCGCGACCACACACGCTCCATCTCGCCAACACCGGCATTGGCATTGCCGCTGTTGGCGACAATGCAACGAATATTTTTGCTGTTTGTTTTGATGGTGGCCTGTCCGAAATCCACGCATGCAGCGCGAAATCGGTTCTGCGTGAACACCCCCGCCGCATGGCAGTCCACATCGGCTACAATCAGCGTGACATCCTGGCGTTTACCTTTCAGTTCAGGTGATTTAACACCGCACGATGCCGTGCCGACCCGGAAACCGGGAACCGGCAACGGCGGGTCAAGTTTCGGCGGGTTGACTGGCATTAAGGAGCATCCTTAGGCCGCCTTGCGTTTACCGTGACACTGTTTGTATTTCTTGCCTGAACCACACGGACACGGGTCATTGCGGCCCACCTTGGGCTGGGTACGCCGATAAGTTTGTGGCGCTTCTTCCTCCACCTCATCCCCATGACTGAATTGCATGGGTGTAGTCTGGCGGGGCTCCTCAACCGGAACCGGTTGCTCCACCTGCACATGATGCAGGGCAAGCATGGTTTCCATCCGGATACGCCCGAGCATGGCGGCAAACATTTCGAAGGATTCACGTTTGTATTCCTGCAACGGTTGCTGCTGTGCATAGCCGCGCAAACCCACGCTCTGGCGCAGGTGGTCCATGGCCAGCAGGTGGTCTTTCCAGTGCTGGTCCAACATTTGCAAAACCAGAAACTTCTCGAATCCACGCATGGATTCTTCACCAACCCGCACCTCTTTTTCCCGCATCATGTCGGCCAGCGCCGTACAGATACGACCTACCATGTCGCCTGCATCTTCTACATCGTCATTGTCCACCCACTCCTGTACCGGCGCATCCAGCGTTAGCCGCTCCAGCAGTTCGTCATGCAACCCCTGAATGTCCCAGTTATCGGCATAAGACTGTGCCGGCATATAACGATCAACCAGCGTGGTTACAAAATCACGGCGCATGTCTTCAATGACGTCACGCACGTCATCGGCCTCCAGCAGTTCGCGGCGTTGCGAATAAATCACATCACGCTGCTGGTTCATCACATCGTCATATTCCAGCAGCTGTTTGCGGATATCAAAGTTGCGGCCTTCCACTTTCTTCTGGGAGTTTTCAATGGCCTTGGTAACCCACGGATGTTCAATGGCTTCACCTTTCTCAAAGCCCATTTTGGTCAGCATGGCCTGCATCTTTTCGCCACCGAAGATGCGCATGAGATCGTCTTCCAGCGACAGGTAAAAACGTGTTGAACCGGGATCACCCTGACGCCCCGAACGGCCGCGCAACTGATTATCAATACGGCGGGATTCGTGCCGTTCCGTGCCGATAATGTGCAGCCCGCCTGCTTCCACGACCTCGATATGCTCAGCTTTGCACATGGCACGGATTTCTTCTGCCTTCTTCTCCCGTTCGTCTTCAGAGAGTTTTGCCGGTAATTGTGCAATCAACATATCCGGATTACCGCCAAGCATGATATCGGTGCCACGCCCAGCCATGTTGGTGGCGATAGTGATTGCGCCCTTACGGCCTGCCTGCATCACGATTTCCGCTTCACGTTCATGATGTTTGGCATTGAGCACTTCGTGCGGGATATCCTGTTTTTTTAGCAAGTCGGAAATATGCTCCGATTTTTCGATCGAGGTGGTACCCACCAGAATCGGCTGGCCAGTCTGATGGGTGGAGATGATATCTTCGATAATGGCCTCATATTTGTCTTCCTGATCACGATAAATAAGGTCTGCTTTATCGTCGCGGATCATCGGCTGGTTGGTTGGTACGATGACCACTTCCAGGTTGTAGATTTTCTGAAACTCCTCGGCTTCGGTGTCGGCCGTACCGGTCATGCCCGCAAGTTTGTTGTACATGCGGAAATAGTTCTGGAAGGTGACGCTTGCCAGTGTCTGATTCTCCGGCTGTACCGTTACGCCTTCCTTGGCTTCCAGGGCCTGATGCTGGCCGTCGGAATAGCGCCGTCCCGGCATCATGCGGCCGGTAAATTCATCAATAATAACGACCTCATCGTTGCGAACGATGTAATCCACTTCTCGGGTGAACAGGGTATTGGCGCGCAGACACTGGGTGGCCGCATGCATGAGATTGACGTTTTCCGGATCATAGAGGTTGCCATCGGGCATCAGCCCCGCTTCGCGGAACAGCTCCTCCACATGCTCCATGCCTTTCTCGGTGTAGGAAACAGCCTTGTCCTTTTCATCCTTTTCAAAATCGCTGGCATCCAGTTGCTTGATGATGGCGTCTACTTTTTGATACAGGTCGCCTGCCTGTTCGGCGGGACCGGAAATAATCAGCGGTGTACGCGCCTCGTCAACCAGGATGGAATCCACCTCGTCAACAATGGCGAAATTCAACTCGCGCTGTGCCAGTTCCTCCTTGCTAAAGGCCATATTGTTACGAAGATAATCGAAACCGAACTCGTTATTGGTGCCGTAGGTAATATCAGCGGCATAGGCGTCCCGGCGGGCATCATTCTCCAGTCCGTGTACAATTACACCAGTCGTTAACCCGAGAAAACTGTATAAGCGACCCATCCACTCGGCGTCACGGCTGGCCAGATAATCATTGACCGTGACCACATGCACGCCTTTGCCCGAAAGGGCATTGAGATACACCGGCAGAGTAGCCATAAGTGTCTTGCCTTCGCCGGTTTTCATCTCGGAGATCATGCCATCGTGTAGAATCATCCCGCCAATGAGCTGCACATCAAAGGGGCGCATACCAAGCACGCGGTGGCTGGCTTCACGGGCTACGGCGAAGGCCTCCGGCAGCAGGTTGTCCAGACTCTCACCCTGACTTACGCGTTCCTTGAATGCCCCTGTTTTTGCAGTCAGTTCTTCATCGGACAGGGCCTGTATCTGCCCCTCCAGGGCATTGATCTTGTCCACAACGGGATACATTTCTTTCAGAATCCGCTCATTGCGGCTGCCGAATACTTTGGTCAGAACTTTAAACATGATGTCGCTTGCTCCTGCACGCCTTCATAATCAGGCGGTGCAATCTAGCCCAGATTTTTCATGAAGTCATGCGGTGAAA
>BTQQ01000181.1:0-3054 GCA_036985955.1 Zetaproteobacteria bacterium
TGCTGGGCCAGCAGCAGGTCGTCATCAAGAGTCTGGAAGCCAATTACGAGCGCGTCAAAGGCATATCCGGCGCCACCATTCTCGGTGACGGCACGGTATCCCTGATTCTGGATATATCGGGTTTGATTGAAATGTCATATTCAATACGGGATGCGATGAAACCAAGGCTTGCGGCTGTGAACGGAAGAAGCATGGCATGAAGAAACAGGAGAAACGGATATGGAAGCAGTGACAACAACAGAGGTCAACGCGACCGAGAATCAATACCTGACATTCATGTTGGCCGGTGAGGAGTATGGCGTTGATATTCTGACCGTGCAGGAGTTGCGCGGCTGGGAGCCAGCCACCCCGATTCCAAATACGCCTTCATATGTGCGCGGCGTGATTAATCTGCGCGGGGTGGTGGTGCCGATTGTGGATTTGCGTGACCGGTTTAATCTGGAGCGTATTGACTATGGCCCGACCACGGTGGTTGTGATTGTTAAGGTGACAAACAATGAGCATCAGCGCGTTCTCGGCATCGTCGTGGATGCGGTCTCCGAAGTATACAACATTCCCAAAGCCGATCTGCAACCGCCTCCGGATATGGAAGGTTCCATTTCCATTGATTACGTAAAAGGGCTGGCCACGATTGAGAACAAGATGGTCATTCTGCTGGATATCAACAAATTGGTTCATGAGGGCATTCTTTCCAAGGAAAAAGAAACATCATCCAAAACCGGGCAACCTGCAGAAGTGGTCGCAGAGCATGGATAAAACCGGAAACCAGATAATTGAGTTTTAGAGTTGTTTGAAAGAAGAAGTCGTACCAGTGAAATAGTTATTAAGAGGAGATTAAAATGAAAAATCTTGGCGTAAAACAAAAACTTATACTCATGGTTCTGCCTGTTCTACTCGGCTTGGTTGCATTTTCCGGCAATCAGGTCATGTCATCCTGGGAGGTGCTAAATGAAATGGAATCTTTCCAGACTGTATCTGAGCTGGGAGTAGCTTCCAGTGCTCTGGTGCACGAGTTGCAGAAAGAACGAGGGATGTCTGCCGGATTTATAGGAAGTAGTGGAAAGAAATTTATTACCAAGCTTCCTTTACAGCGTAAAAATGTGGATAAAGCCCTTGTGACGTATGAATCCATACTTAAATCTATCGATATGAATTCATTGCCTCCGGGGCTGCTTGAGGCCATTGGTAAGTCTTCCAAACTGTTGGCACAACTCGGGGCTATACGGGGGAAGGTGTCGAGTCAGAATATTACCGTATCTGCCGAAGTGGGTTATTATTCGAACACTAATGCGTCACTTCTGGACGGGATTGGGCAACTTGCCAGTACTACACATGATACTGAGCTGGTTACGGATGTACTGGCGTTTACCAATTTCCTGCTAAGTAAGGAGCGTGCGGGTATTGAACGGGCGGTTCTTGCTGGTGTGTTTGGTGCGGATGAGCTTAAACCTGGTGTGTTCAAGAAATATATGAAATTGAAGGTTGAGCAGGATACTTATCTGAATGTATTTAATGCAATCGCAAACGAAAAATTCCGTGGGATAGTCAGCGAAACGGTTAAAGGCGACGCACTTAAAAAGGCAGCAGGTTTCCGTACTATTCTTGAATCAAAAACAAACAACTTTGGTGTTGATGCTACGGATTGGTTTAAGGTTCAGACAGCCAAGATCAACTTGTTGAAAAAAGCCGAAGACCAGTTAGCCGTAGCTTTTATTCACGGCGCGAATGATAAGGCAAGCAAGGCCTATACGGCATTGATCACGATATCGGTTATTACCATTCTGCTACTTCTTGTTTCGGGCTTTCTTTCCTTCCGTGTGCTTAACGGCATTGTGGGATCCATACGTGATGCTGGAACAGTTGCCAATGCCATTGCTGAAGGAGATTTTAGCAGCAAGATTAGTACTTCGCTCAAGGATGAGGTTGGGATGCTTCTTGGTGCTCTTGAAAAGATGCAGACCGTATTATTTGCCAAAATAACCGCAGAGAAAGAAGCAGCACTGCGCATCAAGGTATCGCTGGATCAAGTGGGGACACCGGTGCAGATCGCTGATGCGGATTACAATATATTTTATATGAACAAGGCTGCGGAAGAGATGTTCAGCACGCATCAGGATGATTTCCGCAACCTTGTCAAAGGCTTTGATTCCGAGAAAGTGATGGGCAGCAACATAGACGTTTTTCATAAGGATCCGGCCCATCAGCGCCAGTTGCTTGATGGCCTGAAAGCATCGGTGACCTCGGATGATCTGGTCTTTTGCGATGAATTCATCATGCGTGTAACGGCAACGCCAGTGATGAATGAATCGGGCGAGCGCGTTGCGACCGTTATGGAATGGCTGGATCGCAGCGCTGAGGCGGCAGCGGAGCGCGAGGTGGCCGATATGGTTGCCGCCGTGCAAAGGGGCGATTTGAGTGTGCGTTTAAGTACGGAGGGGAAGACAGGTTTCTTTGCCGATCTGGCGCATGGTCTGAATGGTGTGACCGGCACCGTTGATCAGGCGGTGAGCGACATAGGAGCAGGGTTGAAGGCGCTGGAGCAAGGCGATTTGAGCTACCGCATTACCAATGATTATGAAGGTGCATTTGATACCCTCAAGCAAGCTGCGAATACAACAACTGAAAAGCTGAACAGAACGATGGACGATGATATCGGCCCGGTGCTTGAGGCCTTCATAAGGGGGGATTTCTCCAAACGCATCCAGACCGAAAACTACGTGGGTTTTTACAAGCAACTGGGAGAGGCCATCAACAACCTGTCCACCAAGGTAGGACAGGCCGTCCACGACATCATGTCCGGCCTTCAGGCGTTGGAACAGGGTGATTTGACCCATCGGATTACCAACGACTATGAAGGTGCGTTTGACACCCTGAAGCAGGCATCGAACAACACAACCGTGAAGTTGGCAGAGGTGGTGCGGGGCATTGCAGATACGGCGGGAGAAGTGGGCAACGGCTCATCGGAGATCGCCCGTGGCAATGCGCAACTGAACGATTCGACGCAGGAGCAGGCAGCGGCGCTGGAAGAGACCGCAGCCAGCATTGAGGAAATCA
>BTQQ01000182.1:0-3035 GCA_036985955.1 Zetaproteobacteria bacterium
ACGCCCGGGTCGCCTTTGGCACCATTGGTGAAGACGCCTGCCGCAGCACTCCATGAATCACCGTGGCCGGACAATGCAGCACCGATGTTACGGCTGGGTGCGAATACGTTCGGCGTCGCGCGCTCCATGAAGGTGATGTACTTGGAACTGGTCAGCTCTTCCAGGCTGAACGGCTCCTTGAAGTTACCGACCTGGATGTGTACGGGCAGTCCCGTGTACTTGATGTATAAATCCTTGATGGCTACACCGTTGCCAGCGAAGTCATACTGAGCCTTGTACTTGAAATCACCGAACTGGCCCTTGGCGAACAGACGTGCGCGGCGGAACTCGGCGCCATCGCCCATGTCCAGACCCGGATCGTCCTTATAGAAGGCGGCATCCGCCTGAATGCGGCCGCCGAAGTACAACTTCTTGTGCTTTGCTTTGGCTTCTGCCTTGGCTGCTTTGGCTTCGCCCTGGGTTAACACGCCTTTGGCTTCCAGAAGGTCCACCAGGGATGTTCCACCAGCATTGGCGCTGCCGGAGAGTGTGGGGATCGTCAGCATGGCCGCGAGCGCCACCCCGGCAAATCGCCATGGATTAAACTTCATTTTTTGCATAGTAAAACTCCTTCCTCATTGAGATGCGGCGAACAGTATGCGACGAATGTGACAGGCGTATGACATATGCACCGTGTCACATGCGTGTCACATGAATGACATCCCTATGCCACTTACAGCTATTAAGTTGCGAACATCACATAAGGAGGTATTTGATATGACACAGCCTGTAATGACCGCATTGGTCGCGTCTATTTCCGCCAATCCATACTTTGCCCGCTTCCGCGGCATGCCCGTTGGGCAAGAACTGGAAGTGAACGACGCCATGACATTATTTTCCTGTTTTGAGGAGGAGCATATCAAAAAAAGTGAAATCATTTATGAGGTCGGTACGCAGTCTGAACGGACGATGTATATCTTGCTTGCCGGCAATGTTTCCGTACGCGATGCATCTGGCAATATTTACTCAACTTTAAGGCCCGGTGATGTCTTTGGGCTGTTTTCATTCTTGGAGGACCGGCCACATTCGGCAACGGTGACGGCGCAGGACGATCTGGTGGCAATGAGCTTAAAGCGCACGTATTTCGATCTGATTACTTTGGAAGATCCCGTACTGGGTTATCAGTTGCTGCGTTTCATGTTTCGCCTGCTTTCCCGTATGTCGCTTAATCTGGAAGTGGAATATGCAGCGCTTCGGGATTATGCCCTGGGTATGCGCATCTGATCGCTTGTCATCCATAGCTGTTATCCCCATGATAACCGGCAATGGCGAACAGAAGTAGCAATATGGGCCGGAACGACCAGCAAATTCTGATTGTGGAGGATGACGCGCCGATCGCGCGCCTGATGCAGATACACATCGAAGCGGCCGGGTACAAGGCGCGCTGCTGCGCGGATGGCAACAAGGCCATTGAACTGTTGCAGGAGGAGCCCTGGAAGCTGGTGGTTCTGGATCGCATGTTACCCGGCGCTGATGGTATGCGGGTGCTGCGTTTTATCCGCCGCACGAGTCAGGAGGAAATGATTCCTGTCCTGATGGTGACAGCGTTGGGGCAAACGGCGGAACGGGTACAGGGCCTGAATGAAGGCGCGGATGACTATCTGGCCAAGCCTTTCGAACCCGAGGAACTGGTGGCACGCGTGCAGGCATTGTTGCGCAGGAGCAGTCCGGTCGAGGGCGAATGCCTGAACGAAGGCGGCATTGAGATGAATCCCGATACTTACGAGGTTGTGGTTCACGGATGCAGCGTGACCTTGCGGCCACTGGAATACCGCCTGTTACAGCTGTTGATGAAAAAACCCGGAAAGACCCGCAGCCGTGATTACCTGCTCGACCATGTCTGGGGCCAGGACACTTTTGTTGAACCGAGGACGGTGGATGTTACGGTCAAACGCCTGCGCAAGACCCTGAAGTCATGTGGTGCCGGTCATTGTATCAAAACCATACGCGGCATGGGTTACCGCTTTTATCCGGACTCGGGCGATTCGTGAATCATCACAGGGGTCTACCTATATGATTTCCGGCTGGTGGCTTGTGCCGCCGCTGATACTCTGGTGGACGCATGCCTTGTGGCAACGTCGGCAAGTGAATGGCTTGCGGTCGGAGTTGTGGCGCTTGCGATCGGAGTACGAAGAGCTTTCCCGGCGTCTCCGGCGGCGCAGCGACCGCATGGATGCGCTGTTCGCCACGATGAACGAAGCTGTTTTGCGGCTGGATATGCAGGGTAATGTTGTGGCGTTGAATGATCGGGCGCGGCGGGTGTTTCAATTACCGAAGCAGCTTCCCTTGCCTCAGCCGATGACGGCCTTGTACCGTCAGCCCCAGTGGAACAAGGGTATTCAGAAGGCATTGAGTCAGCTTCCCGAGCCCTATGATTTGCCTGATATTCACATGCGGGACTGCACGCTTGCGGTGCGCCTGGCACCTCTGGGCAATGAACAGGCATTGCTTCTCTGTCTGGATGTGAGCAAGCAACGGCAACTGGAAGCGCAGCGCGAGCGTCTGGTGCGCGATCTGATGCACGATCTGAAAACACCATTGACCTCCATTCTGGGCTATGCCCGCAGCATTGAAACCTTTGGCAAAGATAAAAAGTTGCGCAAGGAGGCGACGGAAACCATTGTCCAGGAAGCAAAACGTCTGAATCAGTTGCTGGAATCCATGCTGACATTTGACCAGTTGGCCGTTAAGCAACCGGGAGCGGACAGCCGTTGCAATTTGTCACGGGTGGTCCATGAATTCTGCGCGGTGATCAAGCCGATCGCGGAAGCCGCTAGTGTACAGTTTGAAACGGATGTGGATGCGGATATTCAGTCTTTTCCCATGGATGCTGATGATCTCCATCGGGTACTGACCAATCTGGTGGACAATGCCATCCGTTATTCTCCGAAGAACGGCAAGGTGCGTTTGACAGTGGCGCAGCAAAACGGCCATGTGGAATTGCATGTGACGGACGAAGGGCAAGGCATCGCGCCAAAACACCTGCCGCATGTGAC